>CALRKX020000381.1:0-3365 GCA_943368305.1 Erythrobacter sanguineus | reverse complement strand
ATTGGCAATCGATTCACGGCCATAGCCGACATTCACCGTCCAGACGGCGCCCGAAACCGCGTCGATGTATTCCTTGCCCTTGGCGTCCCAGACGCGCAGGCCCTTGCCCTCGACGATCACGCGCGGATCGGCGGTTTCAAACGCCTTGTGCTGGGTCAGATGGTGCCAGACATGCTTCTTGTCGGCTTCGACGACCGCGCTCAGGTCGTTGACGGATGCATAGCCTTCCATGGCCAAACCTCATTTCGCCGGGCAAGGGGCCGGTCCTGGCCCCCCTTCGCCCAATGGGGCCATCATCGGGGATCAGCGGGCGAAGCATTAGGTCCAACGCGAGAGTGCCGTTAAGTCCAGACCGCCCCTTGCCGCCTTGCCGTCGCTCTGGCAAGCACTCTGGCAAGCAGATCCCAGCCCAAGGAGCACCCATGCACCCGACCGAATTCCTGCCCAGGATCGCCGCCCTCTCTCCCGATCAGGCCGCCACGCTGGCCCGCGATGCGGGCCTTGCCGCCCATGTTCTGCCCGCGCCACAAGATCTGGCGCGCCTTGCCGCCGCCGCCCGCGCCATCGCCGCCAGTCTTGGCCGTGGCGCGCCCGCCGTCCTGCTTTTGTCAGAGGCTCAGGCGGCCACCGCCGATGGCCTCGCCCCGCACCTTCTTGGCTATGACCGCATATTCGCCTTGGCACCGCTGGCCAGCGGATCAGGGTTGGTCAAACCGGCAAGCAGCACCGTCACGGCCCTGCCGGCCCCCACGAGCCTTCTCGCCCTTCTGATCGAAGCCCCGCCCGAGGTATGACTTTCCCTCATTTATCTGTGCAGGGAAAATCCGTTCCCGCGCGCCGGTCAATCGCCTAGAACGCACCAAGACTTTTGCACCTTTCGAAATACTCCACGGGGATCCGGGGGTGTGCCCCCCGGCCTCTGCCACCAGAAAGCCCCAGTATGGACCGCGCCCAGATCGTCCACGAAAACTTCCTGCGCCGGGTCGCCGCGCGTGATTTGCCCGCTGGCCGCCCTGCCACCGGCCCCCTGTCGCCCGAAACCGCCGTGCAGGCCTTTCGTGCAGGTGTGCTGACCCGCGCGCTCGACCGACAAAGCCGCGCCATGCAACGGGCGGGACAGGGGTTCTACACCATCGGATCGTCAGGGCACGAGGGGCTGGCGGCGGTGGCTTTGGCGCTGCGCCCGACCGACATGGCCTTTCTTCACTATCGCGACGCGGCATTCCAGATTGCCCGCGCCGCGCAGGTGCCGGGCCAGAACCCGGCCTGGGACATGCTCTTGTCCTTCGCCTCCTCCTCGGAGGACCCCATTTCCGGCGGTCGCCACAAGGTGCTGGGGTCGCGCGATCTGTTCATCCCGCCGCAAACCTCGACCATCGCCAGCCACCTGCCCAAAGCCGTGGGGGCCGCCTATTCCATCGGCGCCGCGCGGCGGCACAGCCCGGAACATCAGATCCTGCCCGATGACGGCATCGTCTATTGCAGCTTTGGCGATGCCAGCGCCAACCACTCCACCGCGCAGGGCGCCTTCAACACCGCGCAATGGACCAGCTATCAATCCGTCCCCTTGCCGCTGCTGTTCGTCTGCGAAGACAACGGCATCGGCATTTCCACCAAAACGCCAAAGGGCTGGATCGAAGCCACCTTCTCGGCCCGGCCCGGCCTGAAATACTTTCAAGCCGACGGGCTGGACATATACGACACCTTCCGCGTGGCGTCCGAGGCCGCCGCCTATGTGCGGGACCGCAAGAAACCCGCCTTCCTGCACCTCCGCACCATCCGCCTTTATGGCCATGCCGGTGCTGATGTGCCCACCACCTACCTGCCGCGCGAAGAGGTCGAGGCCGAAGAAGCGAACGATCCACTGCTGCACTCCGTCCGCCTCTTGGATCAGGCCGGAGTGCTAACGCCAGAACAGGCGCTGGACATCTATACCGAAACCAACGCCCGCGTGGTGCGTGTGGCCGATCAGGTGATCACCCGCCCCCGCCTGAAGACCGCCAATCAGGTTATGGCCGCCATCGTGCCGCCCAAACGCCCCTGCGCGCCCACCAACGGCCCGACACCAGAGGCGCGGGCGGCGGCGTTCGGGGGCGATCTGCGGGCGATGGAGGAACCCCAGATCATGTCGCGCCTGATCAACTGGGCGCTGACCGACCTGATGCTGACCCACCGCGAACTGGTGATGATGGGGGAAGATGTGGGCCGAAAGGGCGGCGTCTATGGCGTCACGCAAAAGCTGCACCAACGCTTCGGCCCTGACCGGATGATCGACACGCTGCTGGATGAACAAAGCATCCTTGGCCTTGCCATCGGCATGGCGCAGAACGGTTTCGTGCCGCTGCCGGAAATCCAGTTCCTCGCCTATCTGCACAATGCCGAAGACCAGATCAGGGGAGAGGCGGCGACCCTGCCGTTCTTTTCCAACGGCCAGTATTCGAACCCGATGGTACTGCGCATCGCGGGGCTTGGCTATCAAAAGGGCTTTGGCGGGCATTTCCACAATGACAACTCGGTTGCCGTTCTGCGCGACATTCCGGGGCTGATTCTGGCGGTGCCGTCGAACGGCGCCGATGCCGCGATGATGCTGCGCGAATGCGTGCGACTGGCGCGGGAAGAACAGCGCGTGGTGGTCTTTCTTGAACCCATCGCGCTTTATCCGATGCGCGATCTGCATGCCGACAAGGATGGCCAATGGATGCGCCGCTATCCCGACCCGTCGCAGGTGATCCCCTTGGGTCAGGTGGGGGTTGAGGGCACAGGAACCGACCTTGCCATCGTCACCTTTGGAAATGGGGTCTACCTGTCAAATCAGGCGCTTGCCACAATTGAGGCGGCGGGCATCACGTCCCGCATCGTCGATACCCGCTGGCTTTCCCCCCTGCCGAAAGAGACCCTTACGGCGGCGGTTCAGGGCTGCAAACATATCCTGATCGTCGATGAAACCCGCCATTCCGGCGGCGTGGCCGAGGCGCTGATGGCCCATTTTCACGAGACCACTGACGCCACGCTGGCCCGCGTCACGGCGCAGGACAGCTTTATCGCCACCGGTCCGGCCTATGCGGCGACCATGCCTTCGTCGTCTCAAATCGTCGACGCCGCGAAGGAGTTGGTGAAATGAAAACCGCCGTCCTGATCTGCCCCGGACGGGGCACCTAGACCAAAACCGAACTGGGCAGCCTTGCCCGCTTTCCTGACCGCCCGCTGCTGGCGCGGTTCGATGCCGCCCGCGCTGGCTTGGGTCAGGAAACGCTGTCGGCGCTGGATGGCGCGACCAGTTATTCGGTGGCGAAACATTCACGCGGCGACAATGCCAGCGCGCTGATCTATGCCTGCACCCTTGGCGACCGGCTGGCGCTGAAGGG
>CALRKX020000380.1:0-3369 GCA_943368305.1 Erythrobacter sanguineus | reverse complement strand
CGGAAACGGCAATCTTGCCATGCAGGAAATTCATCGAGGGAGAGCCGATGAAGCCCGCAACGAAAACATTGTCGGGGTTGTCATAAAGATCCAGCGGGCTGCCAACCTGCTCTACCCGGCCATCGCGCATCACCACGATCTTGTCGGCCATGGTCATCGCTTCGATCTGGTCGTGGGTGACATAGACGATGGTGGTGCCAAGGCGCTGGTGCAGCTCCTTGATCTCAATCCGCATGGTGACGCGCAGCTTGGCATCCAGATTCGACAGCGGTTCGTCGAACAGGAACACCTGCGGATCACGCACAATGGCGCGGCCCATTGCAACGCGTTGCCGCTGGCCGCCCGAAAGTTCTTTGGGATAGCGTTTGAGGTATTTGCCAAGATCCAGCACTTCTGCGGCCTTGGTGACCTTTTCAGCAATCTCGGCTGCGGGGCGCTTGGCCATTTTCAGCGGAAAGCCGATGTTGTCATAGACCGTCTTGTGCGGGTAAAGCGCATAGCTTTGGAACACCATTGCAATGTCGCGTTCCTTGGGCAACACGTCATTCACCACCTTGTCGCCGATGGAAATCGTACCGCCAGAAATTTCCTCCAGCCCCGCCAGCATCCGCAAAAGAGTGGATTTGCCGCAACCCGACGGGCCGACCAGAACGACGAATTCGCCATCCTGAATATCGACGCTGACCCCGTGCATCACCTGCACCGCGCCATACCGCTTGACGACATCCTTTATCGTTACACTTGCCATTGATCTGTCCCCTTACTGCGGCAGCTTGATCTGCATTTTCACGTCCGCCGGAGGGGCAGATGCGGCGGTTTCAAAAGCGTGAACGCTTTCGTCGAAATCGAAGGTCCGGGTGATCAGCGGTTTCACATCGATCGCACCAGAGGAAAGCATTCCAACGCAGCGCGGAAAGACATGGGCATAGCGGAAAATGTTCTCTACCCGCGCCTCGCGCACCATCGCCGCCCCGGCGTCATACTGGATCGGATCGGGCTGGCCGCCGATCATCACCACACAGCCCCCGGGCGCCAGCGGTTCAAACACAGTCCGCGCGGCATGGGGCGACCCGGTCGCCTCGAAAACCACATCAACGCCCCAGCCATCTGTGTCGCGGCGGACGATATCGACAAGGTTTTCAGACCGGATGTTGACCGGGGTGATCGCCCGGCTGAGAGAGCCTGCGATTTCCAGCTTTTTATCGGCCAGATCGGTCACATATACCCGCGCGCAGCCCGCAGCCAGGGCGGCCAGCGCGGTCACCAGACCAATCGGCCCCGCCCCCAGCACCACGGCATTGTCACCCGGCTTGATGCGGGCCTTGGTTGCTGCGTGAATGCCAACGGCCAAAGGCTCAACCATCGCCGCTTCGGCAAAGCTTACGTTGTCCGGAATCTTGAAGGTAAACGCCTCGGGGTGAACGCAGGTCGGGCGCAGAATGCCATGGACGGGCGGGGTTGCCCAAAAGCGCACCGCCGGATCGATGTTATACATGCCCAGCCGCGTGGCCCGTGCGTTCGGATCGGGGATGCCCGGCTCCATGCAAACGCGGTCACCGACCTTGAGCGTGGCCACCGCCGCCCCCACCTCGATCACCGTGCCAGAGGCCTCATGCCCAAGGATCATCGGTTCATTGACCACAAAGGGGCCAATGCGACCGTGGGTATAATAATGCACATCCGACCCGCAAATGCCCACCGTGTGCATCTTGATCCGCACGTCGCGCGGGCCAAGCACCTCTTCAACCCGGTCAATCGCCGGAAAGTCGCGCAAGGACAGGTGGTCTTTCTTTTCCAGAACAAGCGATTTCATCTGATCAGCCTTTCCTGATGATCCAAACGGCCAGCACAAGGGCGATGACATTGGAGATCCAGATCGACGGTCCCATCGGTTCAACGAATCGGAACCAGAACAGCGACAGGGCCACCCAGATCACAACCGCGATGAACAACCGGTCGAACCAGTTGGTTTCTATCGGCAGGAAGCCCTGCTTTTGGGCCGATGGCGGCGGTGCCTCGACATCTTCCAGATGCACCGATGCAAGCGTGGTTTCATGTGCCATGCCTTATCCTTTCACAGCGCCAAAGGTCAGACCGGCCACGATGTGCTTTTGCACCAACCCGAATACGATCAGCGCCGGGATCAGGGTAAAGACCGAAATCGTCGCCATGATGCCCCATTCGGTTCCGGTCGAAGTTACATATTCCGACAGACCGGTGGTCAGGGTGCGGGCGTTGAAGTTGGTCAGCGTCGCGGCCAGAAGATATTCGTTCCAGGCAAACACCCAAGTCAGGATCAGCGTCACGGCCAGACCCGGACGGCAGAGCGGGAAGACCACTTCGGTAATCACCTGCCAGGGCGAGGCACCATCGACAAAGGCCGCCTCGTCCAGCTCTCGCGGGATGCCTTCGACCGTGGGGCGCAGGGTCCAGATCGCAAAGGGCAGATTGAAGGTGCAATAGACCAGGATCATGCCGATCCGGGTATCCAGCAACCGCCAGTCGCCGATGGTGTAGACTTGCGTCATCAACAAGAACAGCGGCAGCAGGAAAACGGCGGGCGGGGCCATGCGATTGGTGATGGTCCAGAAAAAGATCGACTCTTTCCCGGCCATCTTGAAGCGCGACAGCGCATAGCAGGCAAAGAAGCCAAGGATGGTGCAGAGGAACGCATTGCCGGTCGAGATGATGATCGAGTTCAGCATATAGCTGCGCAGCAAACGGTCACCCCAGACCTTGGCGTAGTTGCCCCAATAGGGATCGGTCAACCAGACGCCAGGGGTAGAAAACAACTGCACCGCAGGTTTCACCGAGATCACGAACAGCCAGTAGACCGGGAACAGCGTCAGAAAGCTGACCAATGTCCAGAAGATGATGCCGACATAGGGGTTTTGCTTTCTCATCGGCTTAACCTTTCTTCGTATTTCTTGGGGCAAGCATGGTGACATACAGCAGCCAGCAGACAACGATCGTCAGATACAGAACGACGACCGAAATGGTGGAGCCGTAGCCATAGTTGGTCTTGGGAAAGACCTCCTTGAAGATGTGCACGCCAACGAAGCGGGTGGCGGAACCAGGGCCGCCGCCGGTCAGCATCCAGACCTCGTCAACGGTGCGCAGCGCGTCCATCAGGCGGATGAAGACGGTGGCCACGACGGCGGGCGCAATCATCGGCAGGGTGATGTGCCAGAAGATCTGCCGCTTGTTGGCGCCGTCGATCTGGGCCTGTTCAAACGGATCGGCAGGCAACGAGACCAGCGCCGCGATCAACGTCAGGGTGACCAGGGGCGTCCAGTGCCAGATGTCCATGATGATGAGGGTGGTAAAGGCGGCAAAGGGCGAAGTGCCGATGTTGACGCTGATACCGAA
>CALRKX020000379.1:0-3370 GCA_943368305.1 Erythrobacter sanguineus | reverse complement strand
GCGCAGCCGATCAGCAGCGCCTTGCGCAGCGGCAGGGCGCTGGCGTCGAAATCTTCGGGCGGGGGGGCAAGCCGGTCCACGAACAGCAGCAGAACGCCACCCAGAATCAGCATCACCGCGATCAGCATTGGGGTTTCGAACAGCACCGTCTTGATGAAATCATGCGCCAGAACGCCCACCACCACGGCGGGCAAAAAGGCCAGCAGGATCGACATGATGAACCGCAGGCTGGCCGGATCACGATGGGCGGTGGAAAACACCTGCCACAGCTTGGCGGCATAGACCGTCATCAGCGCCAGAACGGCCCCCAACTGGATCACGACCTCAAAGGTCTTTCCCGCGCTGTCAAAGCCCAGAAAATGGCTGGCCAGCAGCAGATGCCCGGTCGAGGAAACGGGAAGAAACTCGGTCAGCCCCTCCAGAAGACCAAGAAGGGCGGAAATTCCGAGATGATCCACAGGGTCAGGCCTTTCGCAGATTCTTGGCTGATTCGGTGATGGCGGCATACTGCCCGGCGGGACGATAACGCCAGAGGTATTCGGGCAGAACCGCGTCCAGATCGGTGGGGGTAATGCCCAGATCGGACAGCGTTTTCGCACCCGCCGTCACCACATTATCCGCCTTCAGGCTGCGCACCTGATCGGCGGTCAACAGAGTGTTGCGCACCAGCCCCATGGTCAGCGCCGAACCGAAATCGGCCAATGTCCCGATGACAGAGCCCGCAAAGAACGGCAGATTCAGAACCAGACGGCGGCGGCGGATCACCGTCAGCATCTTGTCCACCAGCCCCTTGAGGCTGTCCACATCCGGACCGCCCAGTTCATAGATGCCCGACGCGGCAGCGCCCGTTACGCCCTTGACGGCGGCAGCGGCAACATCGCCCACATAAACCGGCTGAAAGCGGGTGTTGCCCCCGACCAGCGGCAGAACCGGCCCCAGCCGCGCCATGCCGGCAAAGCGGTTGAACAGCCCGTCTTCCTGACCGAAAATCACCGAAGGCCGCAAGATGACTGCCTTGGGAAAGGCCGCCAGAATCGCCTGCTCTCCCCGCCCCTTCGAGGCGGAATAGGCGCTGTTCGACGCGGCATCAGCTCCGATAGAGGAGATGTGCACCAAGGACGCGACCCCTTCGGCGGCAGCGATGCGCGCGACGCGGGCCGCGCCTTCGTCATTCACCGCCTCACATTTGTTGCGGCCCAGCCGATCAAAGGTGCCGACGCAGTTCACCACCGCATCCGCGCCCCGGATTGCTGCCAGAACGCTGGCATCATTACGGATGTTGCACAGGATCGGCTCTACCTGCCCCACCGCACCATAGGGCTTAACGAACAGCGCCTCGTTCGGGCGGCGGACAGCAACGCGCACGCGCCAGCCTTCTTTGGCCATGCCGCGCGCGATATAGCGTCCGACAAAACCCGAACCGCCGATGATCGTCACAAGCTTGCTCATGGGGAACCCTTTGGCGCAGTGCTGAAACCAGTTTCTGAATACCCCCCCGCCCGCGCCCCGGCAAGGCCCATTGCCGCGCTGCGGCTTGCGACGAAAAAACACGCAGCCCCTGTTGACACCCCCGAAAGGCGCGGCTAAATCCCGCCCCACTGAAGCGTGCCCAGATGGCGGAATTGGTAGACGCACTGGTTTCAGGTACCAGCGCTGCAAGGCGTGGAGGTTCGAGTCCTCTTCTGGGCACCAATTTCAAAAAACTGCCCCTCGGGGCGGTTTTTTGGTTTTTCGACCACTCTTTCCCCAAAGATCGCCGTATTCCTGCCGCCAGACCCGGCTATCCGCCGATTGAAGCGCGGAGTGCGAAACCATGGCATCACCAGCCCTGACGGAAGACTACCAGCTCAAGCTGGAAAAATTCATTGCCAGCGTCCCGCCCTATGTCGGTGACCTGCCGGGCCAGACGCCCGAGGTCCGCTCGATGGGTAAGGGATCGAAGACGCTTACCACCGCCAACGGCAAATTCTCGCTGGACGATGTGAAGGCGCTTGGCGATGGCATCATCACCAACCCCGATTTTCAGCGGATGACCGGCTATGGCCACCGCAGCCTGCTGGAGAAATGGGTCAGCGACCGCACCACCACCTGCAACGAGTTCTGTTCGAAATGCGCCGTGGCGATGGGTTACACATCAAAGGACGGGGTGGGCCGGTTCGACATTGCCGACTGGCTGACCCGCTATGGCCTTGGCCATTGCTGGGTGCCCGCGTCCAGCGGGGCCACACCAAACTATGGCGATGTGTTCCGTATGTTCGCGCAGTCGGCAGACCACAATGGCACCAACCTGAACCACATGGGCGTGTCGCTCCATGTCGAGGGCACCAACTGGTTCACCGTGGAATCGGGCCAAGGCGGGCCGAGCAACGGCTATGACGCAATCAAGCGCAAACGCCATGACTGGAAGCCGGACGCCCTGCAAGGCTGGGTGAACATGAAGGCACTGATCGACGCCGGCAAGCCCGTGCCCCATTGGCTGGGCGGTTGGTGGGAGGTTGAGGAAGGCGCCTATGAGGTCTGGTATTACTACTTCGAGGCGCCGAACAAAGTGTATTATTCGTCGGAACCGCCCGCCAACCTTTATACCCCTCCCACACGCCCCGGCACGGTCGGGTCTTTCGCGATGAAAGGCATGTTCGGGGTGCAGATCTTCTGGAACAGCGCCGATGTGGACGAAGATTTCATGGCAGGGCTGCAAGACTCCAAGAAACGCAAGTTCACCATGGCGGGCAAGAACACCCGCGGCGTGCCGCTGACGGCGACGCGAATGATGATCAGCGGGCTGCTGTAGGCGTCTTTTGCCACCAAGGGCGGGCAGCGGTTGACCCTCTGCCCCTGCCGGGTCTATCGAGGCTGCGACCCTATCTGACGGAATCCCGCACCTTGGCCAATCATCTGCACCAGAACGACCTGCCCGACGGCCTGACGCTTGGCCCCGTGGTCGCGATTGACACCGAAACCATGGGCCTTGACCCGCGCCGCGACCGGCTGTGCGTGGTGCAGCTGTCCAGCGGGGATGGCAACGCCCATCTGGTGCAGATTGCCCGCGGCCAGACCAGCGCGCCCAATCTGGAACGGCTGCTGACCGATCCTGCCGTGTTGAAGCTGTTTCACTTTGGCCGGTTTGACGTGGCCGCCCTGCAAAAGGCGTTTGGCGTGCGCACCGCTCCCGTGTGGTGCACCAAGATCGCCTCAAGGCTGATCCGCACCTATACTGACCGGCATGGCCTTAAATACCTGCTGATGGAATATGTCGGTGTGGATGTCTCCAAGGCGCAGCAAACCAGCGACTGGGGTTCTGCCGTGCTGACCGAGGCGCAAAAGGATTATGCGGCATCGGACGTGCTGTATCTGCACAAGCTGAAAGACG
>CALRKX020000378.1:0-3373 GCA_943368305.1 Erythrobacter sanguineus | reverse complement strand
GAAACACGGGCTGCGCAATTGTTGGTGGATCGTCGATTACAACCGCCAAAGTCTGGATGCCGTGGCCGAGGATGGCCAGCTTGACCGGCTGGCTCCGGTGTTTGGTGCCCTGGGTTGGCAGGTGGTCACCCTGAAATACGGTCATTTGCAGCAAGCGGCCTTTGCCGAACCGGGGGGAGAGGCGCTGCGCGACTGGATCGACCGCTGCCCCAATGTCGAATATTCGGCGCTGTGCTTTCAGGGCGGGGCGGCCTGGCGCGCGCGGATGACCCGTGACTTCGCGGGCGACAACGCGGCGCTGTCGCTGATCGCGGCGCGCGACGATGCGGCCCTTGCGGCGTTGATGACCAATCTTGGCGGCCATGACATGGCCCTGCTGTGCGAGGCCTTTGCCGCCGCACGCGCCCATGACGGCCCGGTGGTGTTCTTTGCCTATACCGTCAAGGGTCATGGCCTGCCGCTGGCGGGCCACAAAGACAACCATGCCGGGCTGATGACCCCCGACCAGATGGCGACCTTTCGCCAAACCATGGGCGTGCCCGAGGGGCAGGAGTGGGATCGCACAGATGACCCCGCCGCGTTACAGGCGTTTCTGGCGCAGGTGCCCTTTTTGTCAGGCGGTCCGCGCCGGTTGGCGGCCCCGCCGGTGCCGGTGCCCGAACGGCTGGACTTGCCGGCCGAACGCGGCGCAGTTTCGACCCAGACGGTCTTTGGCCTGCTGATGGCAAATCTGGCGAAATCGGATCATCCGCTTGCCGACCGCATCGTGACGACATCGCCGGATGTCACCGTCTCGACCAATCTGGGTGGCTGGGTGAACCGTCGCAAGATTCATGCCCGCGCCGCGCACGAAGATGCCTTCCGCCTGGCGCGTCTGCCTTCGACCTTTCGCTGGGACAAGGGGCCAGAGGGGCAGCACATGGAACTTGGCATCGCCGAGATGAACCTGTTCGCCATGCTGTCTGCGCTGGGTCTGTCGGGCGACCTGTTCGGCCAGACCCTGATCCCGGTCGGCACGCTTTACGATCCGTTCATCAGCCGGGGCCTCGATGGGTTGAACTATGCCTGCTATCAGGATGCCCGCTTCATTCTGGCGGCCACCCCATCGGGTATAACGCTGGCCCCTGAAGGCGGGGCGCATCAATCCATTGCCACGCCGCTGATCGGGATGTCCCAGCCGGGGCTGACCATGTTCGAACCGGCCTTCGGGCATGAACTGGCGGTGATCCTGCGCTTTGCGCTGGCCCATGTGCAGCGCAGGGGCCTTGCCGCGCCAGACCCGGTAACCGGCCTGTCAGACGAGGCGGGCGGCGCGGTCTATCTGCGGCTGTCCACCCGCCCGATCGATCAGGCTCCGCCCCTGCCACCCGAGCGCGAGGGTGATCTTTTGGCAGGCGCTTACTGGCTGCGCCCGCCCGGCCCGAATGCCGAGGCGGTCATCGCCTATTCCGGGGCTATCGCACCCGAGGCGATTGCCGCCACCGGCGCGCTGGCCGAGGTGCGGCGCGATGTGGGATTGCTGGCCGTCACCTCTGCGGCACGGCTGCATCAGGGATGGACGGCGGCGGGGGCCATGCGCGCCAAAGGTCAGCACGCCACCTGCCATGCCGAACACCTGCTGGCGGGATTGCCGCGTGACTGCGGGCTGGTCACCGTCACCGATGGTCACCCGGCGGCCTTGGGGTGGCTGGGCGCTGTGGCCGGGCACCGGACACGGGCGCTGGGGGTGACCGGCTTTGGCCAAAGTGGCGACATTCCCGACCTTTACCGCGCGCATGGGCTGGATGCGGCGGCGATATTGGCGGCCGTGCGCAGCCTGACGCCGGGGCGGCCCGTTCCCGATGCCTGATGCCCGGCGCCTGAACACACGCAGGATCGTGACCGCCTGCACAACTTAGAATGACTTGAAAAAGCTTATCTTCCCTGTAACTTTGAATTTCTATGGACGTGACCGTGCAACTTTAGGACCAGTGTTGAGCTGGCAAGGCATCCGAGAGCCGGCGGGGAGGGTCGGGTTTGGGTGTGCCTTGCTGAAATAGTCAAAAGATCACGGGACATTGGGAGGTGGCCATGGTCGATATCATTTCAAAGCGTGACGGTCCGCGCCGTGAAGACGTGCGCGCCCGCAAGCTGATCCACGAGAATCGGGCGACCATCACCCAGTTGGCCGACCGGCTGACACAGGGTGGCTATAGCGCCAGCAAGGCGGCCAAGGCCGCTGCTGCGGCGGGCCCGAAAGCCGAAGGCAAGCTGATCCACGATCTGTCGCCTGCCTCGGTGCGCAGCCAGGATACCGGCGATCTACGGGTCAAGGTCAGTCTGAACAATCGCGTCGTGGCCTATGATGGCGGCTCTGGCCGGCAAGTTCACCTGTTGGGAGAGATCCGGCGGCAGGACGGGATGCGCTATTTTGCGCTGGCCGCTTCCACGAATGGCTTCCTGTCCGATCTTCCGGCCGAGGTGCTTGGCCCGATCGAGGAGCTGGATGGCCAGATCATCGATGCCGCCTGCCCCGAAAGCCTGTTGGCGCAGGAAATCTGTGAACGTCTTGGCTATGCCTGACACCCGGTCTGCCTGACGCCCAGTCGCCTGATCGGACGATGCCTCTATCTCCTCCCGCAGACCTCTCGCTGCACCTTTGACAGAGAGACAGACCGCAAGGGCACCCATCGCCCCAGCTCTTTGGGAAGGAAAACATGACCGATTTGCTCACGGGATTTCATACCCGCACCGGCATGTTCGATGACTGGCTTGATCAGCGTGCAACCATGCGCGCCTGGGAAGACTTTCTGACCTTTCGTGACGTGGACCGCAGTCAGACATCGGGTGTGCGGCGCGAAATTCTGGAATCCTGGTCGCGCAGCCTGGCCTCTGGCATCGATGCCACCGCCGTACTTGCCCCCCTGGACGAAACCGAAGAGCGGCTGGAGGCGGCCCGCCAACAGAACGGCGAGGTGCGCGCGGCGGCCCAACTGCCTTTTGCCAAGATCGGCCCGCTGCTGGCCGATGCCAATGCCCTGCTGATCCTGACCGATGCCGATGGCACCGTGCTTGACCAGATCGGCGATGACCGCACGCATGAGGCGGCGCGCGGTATCCATCTGGTGCGCGGCGGCAATTGGGACGAGGCGGCCATCGGCACCAACGGCATCGGCACCGCCATCCGGTCGGGCCGTCCCACCGTGGTTCATGCCTCGGAACATTTCTGTCAGGGCATCAAGACCTGGACCTGCGCCGCCGCTCCGGTGCGCGACCCGGTGGATCAGCGCATCATCGGCGCGGTCGATCTGTCCGGCCCGCCCAGCATCTTCCGCCCCCACAATGTCGCCATGATCGCCGCCGTCGCGCGCGAGATCGAGGCGGCGCTGGCCGA
>CALRKX020000377.1:0-3376 GCA_943368305.1 Erythrobacter sanguineus | reverse complement strand
AAGCCGATCATCTTCCTTGGTTGGGAACCCCACCCGAT
The DNA here is from genome assembly GCA_943368305.1 of Erythrobacter sanguineus. Taxonomy (GTDB): domain Bacteria; phylum Pseudomonadota; class Alphaproteobacteria; order Rhodobacterales; family Rhodobacteraceae; genus Fuscibacter. Next base: position 3,338 of record CALRKX020000377.1, on the reverse strand, counting down.
GAACGCCAATTTCAAGATGACCTATCTGACCGGCGGTGATGACTTTTTTGGCCCGAACTTTGGCGGCGCGACGGTGTTCACCAACACCCGCGCGGGCTATGCCGCCGAATGCCCCAATCAGGGCAAACTGCTGAACAACCTCGTTTTCTCTTTGGGCATGGAGAACGAGATCATGGGTGCCATCCTGAACGACGGCACCGATGCGCGCGAGGCTGCCAAGACCTGGCTGGCCGGTCACCCCGACGCCTGGAAGCCCTGGCTGGACGGCGTGACCACCAAGGATGGCGGCGATGCCGTGGCCGCGGTCGAAGCTGCGCTGAAGTAAGGCATCAAAAGGCCCCGACCCGCGTTCGGGGCCTTTTCATATCCAAAGGGGCGGTGGCATGGACTGGCTGACGGCATACAAAATTCCCATCGGCGCATGGGCAAAGGTTATCTTCGACTGGATGAAGGCCAACCTTGGCGGGCTGTTCGACGCCATTTCGGTGGTGCTGGAAGGGCTGATCGCCGGCATCCTTTGGCTGTTGCAGGCCCCACCCGCACTGGTCGTGATAGCGGTCTTCATCGCCCTGACCTGGTATTTGCAGAAGAACTGGAAAATCTGCCTCGGCATCTTCCTGGGCTTTCTGTTCATCCTGAATCAAGGCTACTGGAAGGAAACCACCGAAAGCCTGACGCTGATTCTGGCCGCCTGCGTCGTTTGCATGGGTGTGGGTGTGCCGGTCGGCATCGCCGCCGCGCACCGTCCCCGCCTTTATGCCGCGATGAGCCCGGTGCTAGACCTGATGCAGACCCTGCCGACCTTTGTTTACCTGATCCCGGCCATCGTATTCTTTGGCCTTGGCATGGTGCCCGGCCTGATCGCCACGGTGATCTTCGTGCTGCCCGCGCCGATCCGGTTGACGCAACTTGGTGTCTCGTCCACCCCCGTCGCACTGGTCGAGGCGGCAACCGCCTTTGGCGCCACCCCCAGCCAAAAGCTGTGGAAGGTGGAACTGCCTTGGGCCTTGCCGCAGATCATGGCAGGCCTGAACCAGACCATCATGCTGTCGCTGTCGATGGTGGTGATTTCCGCCATGGTGGGAGCGAACGGCCTTGGCATCCCGGTGATGCGCGCCCTGCAATCGGTGAACGCCGCCAAGGGCTTTGAATCAGGCTTCGTCATCGTCGTCGTCGCCATCATTCTGGACCGCATGTTGCGCCGCGAGGTGAAGTGATGACCACAGCCCCACAAACTGCTGTCGAATTTGATCGTGTCTCCATCGTCTTTGGCGACACCCCCGACCGCGCCCTGCCCCTGATGGACCGCGGCCTGTCGCGCGGCGAGGTGCAGACCCAGACTGGCCAGATTCTGGGCGTGCATGACTGCGACCTCAAGGTGGCGACGGGCGAGATTCTGGTGCTTATGGGATTGTCCGGCTCTGGCAAATCCACCCTGCTGCGCGGCGTCAACGCCCTGAACCCCGTGGTGCGGGGCGAGGTGCGAGTGAATGACGGGGAAAAGATGGTCTCGGTCACCAAGGCCGACCCCGAAACCCTGCGCCGCTTGCGCCTGTCGCGCATTGCCATGGTGTTTCAGCAATTCGGCCTGCTGCCCTGGCGCACGGTGCGCGAAAACGTCGGGCTGGGGCTGGAACTGGCGGGCATGACGCCCGAACAGCGCAAACCCCTGGTGGATGAGCAGTTGGAACTGGTGAACCTGACCCCGGCCGCCGAACGCCGCGTGGGCGAGTTGTCGGGCGGTATGCAGCAGCGCGTGGGCCTTGCCCGCGCCTTTGTGACCAAAGCGCCCATCCTGTTGATGGACGAACCTTTTTCCGCGCTTGACCCGCTGATCCGCACCAAATTGCAGGATGAACTGCTGGACCTGCAAGCCAAACTGAAAAAGACCATCATCTTCGTCAGCCACGATCTGGACGAGGCATTCAAGATCGGCAACCGCATCGCCCTGATGGAAGGGGGCCGCATCGTGCAATGCGGCACTGCGCGCGAAATCATCGCCAATCCGGTGTCGGAATATGTCGCCGATTTCGTCGCCCACATGAACCCCTTGGGCGTGCTGACCGCAGGCGATGTGATGTCGCACGATGAGGTGTCGGCGGATCGCGCGGTGGATGCGGAAACTCCGGTCAGGCAGGTGATGGAAATGCTGCGCGACGGCACGTCCAGCCTTGCGGTAACCGCCGGCGGCGCGCGCGTCGGCTCTATCCGGGCAACCGATCTGTTGGCAAAACTGCTGGACCCGCGGGGCGCTGCCTGACCATCAGGCGAAACCGCCGCCGCAAGCGCTTGCCCCTCCCTCTCTCGCCGGGGTGGGGCAAGTATCGACAGGGGCGTCAGCCGCCTTCGTCATCCACGATCCGGGTAAAGGCCACTTCGCCCCCTGCCCCCTTGGCGTCCTGCACCACGAAATGACCGTCATCGGCCAGTTTGACCTTCCAGCACGCATCCTCTGGCGCATCGCCGCCATAGCGTTTCAGCGACAGCACCACATCGCCCTGATCCACCCCATCGGCACAGGCCGTGCCGGGGGTGATCTGGTAACTGTCCGACATCTCGCCATCCTTGTAGGTCAGCCAGTCCAGCCCGATCACCGAAACCTGCCCTGCTTCGGCGCTCCAGTCGCCCTGCAAGGCGCGCAGCGTTTCGGCATAGGGGTCATCTGCCACCTGCTCCAGCCGGGTCAGCACCAGATCTGATGAGGCTTCGCCCGCGTCCTCTACCTGCCCGTCAAAGGCGACGGGCGCCATCAGGGGCAAGGCCGACAAGGTATCGAACAGCCCCGCAGCGCTGCCGCCATCTTCGCCCACCGCATAGCTGAACCCCACGGCCCCGATATAACAATAGATCGGGTCGCCCTCGGCATCGCAGCCGGTGAAATATCCGTGCCCTGACACAGGCTTGCCCTCGGCATAGGCGGACAGGGGCGCAATCAGCAGAACCGCAAGGGCGGCGCGGGCCAGCATGGAACACTCCGCAAACAGGAATCGCCCCATCATCCTAATCGGCCCGCCGCACAGTGTCAGCGGGCCGCGCGTCAAACCTTTGCGACCTTGGCTGCGGCTTTGGGGGCCGCCTTGGGCTTGGCCGCAGCCTTCGCCTTTGGCGCGGCCTTGGGCTTGGCCGCCGCTTTCGGGGCCGCCTTCCTGGTCTTGCCACCCTTGCCCGCCTTTTCGGCGATCAGCACCAGCGCCTCTTCCAGCGTCACGGTTTCGGGCGCCAGCTCTTTGGGCAGGGTCGCATTGACCTTTTCCCATTTGACATAAGGGCCATAGCGCCCCGGCATCACCTGCACCTCACCGCCATCGGGGTGCGCGCCCAGCACCTTGAGCGGCCCG
>CALRKX020000376.1:0-3376 GCA_943368305.1 Erythrobacter sanguineus | reverse complement strand
GAGGCGCGCAAGGCGGGCGGCACCATTGGCCGGGCCTTGGGCGAAGCGCCCCTGCTGGTTCTGGCCGAGGGGCACCGCAGCGCCGCCGAACTGTCGTTCGGGCTGGCCGCGCGGGCCTATGATTTCACGCCCCACAAATCGGGCGAGAAGAGGGCCCCAGGCGCGGTGACGCTGGCCGTGACCGCGCCAGAGGCCGTCGCCGCCGAGGCCTCGCCGCTGGCGGCCCTTGCCGAAGGAATATTTTTCACCCGCGATCTGGTGAACGAACCGGCCAACGTGCTGACCACGCATGATTTTGCCGCCCGTCTTGCCGCGATGCACGAACTGGGCCTGAACGTCGAGATTCTGGAAGAGGATCAGTTGACCCGTCTTGGCATGGGCGCGTTGCTGGGCGTGGGGCAGGGGTCGGAAAGTCCCTCGAAGGTGGTGGTGATGGAGTGGAAGGGCGGCGGAGACGAGCCGCCGCTGGCGCTGGTGGGCAAGGGCGTGGTGTTCGACACCGGCGGTATCTCGATCAAGCCCGCAGGCGGTATGGAAGAGATGACCATGGACATGGGCGGCGCGGGCGTGGTGGCGGGCGTGATGCGCACGCTGGCCCTGCGTAAAGCCAAGGCGAATGTGGTGGGGCTGGTCGGTCTGGTCGAAAACATGCCGGACGGTCGGGCGCAGCGCCCCGGCGATGTGGTGACAACCATGAAGGGTGACACGGTCGAGGTGATCAACACCGATGCTGAAGGGCGTTTGGTGCTGGCCGATGTGATCTGGTATGCGCAGGAGCGCTTCAAGCCCAGCGGTATCGTTGATCTGGCGACGCTGACCGGCGCGATCATCGTGGCCTTGGGGCATGAACATGCCGGGGTGTTTTCCAACGACGACGCCTTTTGCGACAGCTTTCTTGCGGCGGCAAAGGCCGAGGGCGAGGGAGCCTGGCGGATGCCGATGGGCGAGGCCTATGATGCCAAGCTGAAATCGCGGATTGCCGACATGATGAACATCGGCGGCCGCGATGGCGGCGCGATCACGGCGGCACAGTTCATCCGCCGCTTTGTGAAAGACGGGATGCCGTGGATTCACCTCGACATTGCGGGAACCGCCTCGGTCAAAAATGACAGCACGCTGGCCCCCAAAGGGGCGACAGGCTGGGGCGTTCTGGCGCTGAACCGTCTGATCCGCGACAAATACGAGGCGAAGTAACCCGATGGGTCAGGCGATGTTCTATCACCTGACGCGGTCGGGCGTATTTGACACGCTGCAAACCCTGCTGCCCCGCGCCGTGGCGCAGGGTTGGCGGGTGATGCTGCGCGGCACCGACCGCACCACGCTGGAGCGGATCGACACCCGCCTGTGGCAGGAGCCGGAGGATGGATTTCTGCCCCACGGGCTGGAGGGCGGCCCCCATGACGCCTTGCAGCCGGTGCTGATGGGGCTTGGGCCTGCGGCCAATTCCCCGCAGGCCGTGGCGCTGATCGACGGGGCCGAACCCTTGCCCGGCGAGGACGCCAGCGAGCGGCTTTGGGTGATCTTTGACGGCAATGACGAAGCGGCGGTCATGCGGGCACGGGCGCTTTGGACCCGGCTGGCCGGTGGCGGACTGACCTTGCAATACTGGAGCGAGGAGACCGGCCGCTGGCAGATGAAGACCGAGCGTAAGGGGCCAGGCACGAAACCTGCCTAAGCCCCGGTGCCCTGCCGCCTTGAAATGATGCTGCCCGATTTCAAACGCCCCTGGTTTGCGTCGTCACTTCAAGGCAGGGTTGCCGGCCGAATAGATGAAGTGCCCCGACATGACCCGGGTAAGGTGTTTGATGGCATTCGCCTACAGTGGCTTTGCCATGATCTCTCATCTTCCAAGGCATCATATCCTGCATTGTCGTTACCGAGTTGGGGAGCTGGTTTTTGACATATTCCAGAGTATATCGATCAAGACTTTTCTGACATTTCGGGGCATTCGCGCGGAGCAGTTATTCCCGTCGCCATTCGGCGCGAAACCCTTCGAGACCTCTGGCTTTCATGTCCCGGGTGACCTCTACTTGCAGGCAGGCCACATGGCCGCCTTGTGCGTTGTAGAACGCCTTGGTCGCCGAGAGTTCGGCGATATCCGCATCGGCCCCCAAAGTTGCTTGGGAAAAAGGCAGCAAGGCAGCGAGTTTCCGAATAGAGCGCATTCGCATCTGTCCTGTGTAAATGCTGGCAGAGTCGTCTGAATCCTCTGTGGGTCATTGGTATACTGTCGGCCCCCCGGCGTCTGTCTTTTGCATGTTTGCCACTTGTGGCGCGTCAGACGGATAGCAGACAGGTTGCTCCCCACCCCTGCCGCCCCCCTGTGGCATCGCCCAAACCCGCACCGTCAGGCCCCATCTGTCTGGCGCATAAGCAGGCTGCCGTATCGGTGTGATGAATGCGGGCGGAGGGCGGTTTCCATGGCTGCGGCCAACCGCCGCGCTGGAAAAAGAGCCAGAAATATCATCCTGACCATATCGCCCCGCAGCTTTCCGTGATAGCGCCCTTGGCAAAACAGGCAGGGTAGGGGCCACATATGACATCCACGGGCAGTTCCGCCGTGAGAGACGCGCGCGAATGGGTGCAGGTGCTGGCAAAATACCGTGACCCGTCCACGTCCCGCAGCGTGCTGGAGCTTGCCATAACGCTTGTGCCCTTTGTGGCGCTGTGGGTGCTGGCCTGGCTGTCACTGTCGGTCAGCTATTGGCTGACGCTGGTTCTTGCGCTGATCAACGCGTTCTTTCTGGTGCGGCTGTTCTGCATCCAGCATGATTGCGGCCATGCGTCGTTTTTCAGGAACAGGCAGGTGCAGGACTGGGTCGGGCGCTGCCTTGGGGTGCTGACGCTGACGCCTTATGACGTGTGGCGGCGCACCCATGCGCTGCACCATGCCCAGCACGGCAATCTTGATCAGCGCGGCATCGGTGATGTGCTGACGCTGACGGTGGAAGAGTATCAAAGCCGGGGCAAATTCGGGCGGCTGATGTACCGGATGTATCGCCATCCGTTCGTGCTGTTCGTGATCGGGCCGATCTATCTGTTCATCCTGCAAAACCGTTTGCCGGTGGGGCTGATGCGGTCGGGCTGGCGGTTCTGGGGGTCGGCCGGGGGCACAAATCTGGCTCTGGCGGCGATTCTGGGGGTGATGGTGTGGTTTGGCGGGCCGATGCCGGTGCTGCTGATCTTTCTGCCCACGTCCATTCTGGCGGGCGCGATCGGCGTCTGGCTTTTCTTTGTGCAGCACCAGTTCGAAGATACCCACTGGGCCAAGGGCGATGATTGGCAGTTGCACGAGGCGGCGCTGGCCGGGTCGTCGCATTACGTCCTGCCGCAGCCGTTGCGCTGGCTTTCGGCCAATATCGGCATCCACCATGTT
>CALRKX020000375.1:0-3379 GCA_943368305.1 Erythrobacter sanguineus | reverse complement strand
AGCGACTTGCGGGCGCGGCGCAAAAGAGACAACATGGGAAATCCTCACTCCCGAAGGCTGGGTGCCCGAAGGCTGGGTAACTGGGTGCGAAGCGTAAGCATTTCGCGGCGGGAAGTAAACTTGTCAGGGAGGTCGCGGTGACGATCGTCAAAGCTGCGGCCGAACTTCGCCCCCTGCCGCCGGGGCTGCATTTCGTTTCTACGCCGATCGGGGCGGCCCGAGACATCACTCTGCGGGCGCTGGATACGCTGGCCTCCGCCGATGTGCTGGCGGCCGAAGATACCCGCACCCTGCGCCACCTGATGGAAATCCACGGCGTGGCCCTGAACGGTCGCTCCATGGTGGCCTATCACGAGCATAACGCAGACCAGGCGCTGCCCCGTCTGCTGGGCGCACTGGCCGAGGGCAAAAGTGTCGCCTATGCATCGGAGGCGGGTACCCCGCTGGTTTCTGACCCCGGGTTCGAACTGGCGCGCGAGGCGGCGGCACGGGGTTTGCCGGTGATCGCAGCACCGGGGCCTTCTGCGGTTTTGTGCGCGCTGACCGTGTCGGGCCTGCCATCGGACAGGTTTTTGTTCGCGGGATTTCCACCGAACGCGAAATCGGCCCGCGCCACGTTTCTGCAAGAACTGGCTCCGGTGCGGGCGACGCTGATCCTCTATGAGTCGCCGAAGAGGATTAACCAATTGTTGGGGGATTTGGCCCAGTATCTGGGAGGAACGCGGCAAGCGGCGGTGTGCCGGGAGCTGACCAAGCGATTCGAGGAAATCACACGCGGCACTTTGGCGGAACTGGTGGCCGCCTTTGCAGAGCGTGAGGTGAAGGGCGAAATCGTCGTGGTCATCGATCGGGCCGGGGAAGCAGTGGCAGATGCCGAAACGGTGGAGAAGGCTTTGGATCGTGCCTTGCAGGACCTGTCTGTGAAGGATGCGGCAGCAGCTGTGGCCGAAGCCTTCGGAATGCCGCGTAAGGATGTGTACCGGATGGCATTGCAGCGGGGGCGGGAATGAGCGGGCTGGTTTCCTATCGCAAGGGGCTGCACGCCGAAGAGGCGGTGGAGCGGGTATATCAGCGCGCGGGCCGCGAGATTTGCGCCCGACGCTGGCGCGGCGCCTCTGGCGAGGTGGATCTGATCGCGCGCGACGGAGCCGAGGTGATCTTTATCGAGGTCAAGGCCAGCCGTACCCATGCGGAGGCGGCACTGAAACTTGGGCCGGCCCAGATGGCGCGCATCTGCGCCTCGGCGGCGGAATTCATTGGCGGGGAGCCGGCGGGGCAACTTACGCCCTGCCGCTTTGATCTGGCACTCGTCGATGGGCAGGGCCGGGTGGAGATTCTGGAAAATGCCTTCGCGGCGTGAATTGCATCCCGACGCGGCTTCGGCCATCAAGGGGCCGTGAAATCCCGGAGGATGCGCCATGGCCCTGAAGGTCGCCCTGCAGATGGACCCGATCGGGTCGGTCAACATCAACGCCGATTCGACGTTCCGCATCGCGCTGGAGGCGCAGGCGCGGGGGCATTCGCTGTTTTTCTACACCCCGGACAAACTGGCTTTTGTTGAAGGCCGGGTGACCGCGCGGGGCTTTCCGATCGAGGTTCGGCGCGAGCAGGGCAACCATGTCACCTATGGGCCCGAGACCGAGGTGGACCTGGCCGACTACGATGTGGTCTGGCTGCGGCAGGACCCACCGTTTGACATGGGGTACATCACCTCGACCCATTTGCTGGACATGATTCACCCTAAAACCTTGGTGGTGAATGACCCGTTCTGGGTGCGGAATTTTCCCGAAAAGTTGCTGGTGCTGCGATTCCCTGATCTGACGCCGCCCACCGCGATTGCGCGCGATCTGGAGACGATCCGCGCGTTCAAGGCGCGGCATGGCGACATCATCCTGAAGCCGCTTTATGGCAATGGTGGCGCGGGGGTGTTCCGGCTTGACCCGAATGACCGCAACCTTGCCAGTCTGCACGAGTTGTTTACCGGCATGAGCCGCGAGCCAATGATCGTTCAGAAGTTCCTGCCCGATGTCTCCAAGGGTGACAAGCGGGTGATTCTGGTCGATGGAGAGCCGGTGGGGGCCATCAACCGGGTGCCGCAGGCTGGGGAAACCCGGTCGAACATGCATGTCGGCGGGCGCCCCGAAAAGGTGGGCCTGACCGAGCGCGATCTTGAAATCTGCCGTCGCATTGGTCCGACCTTGCGCGAAAAGGGGCAGGTGTTCGTGGGCATCGACGTGATTGGCGACTGGCTGACCGAGATCAATGTGACCTCTCCTACCGGGATTCAGGAACTGGAGCGGTTCGACGGGACCAACACCGCGGCCCGCATCTGGGACGTGATCGAGGCGAAGCGCCGGGCGGCCTGAGCCGCCCCGCCTTACGCGCCGTAGGGTAGCCAGATGGTTTTGACCTGCACAGCGCGGCGCAGGTATTCCGTGCCTTGGCCCTGTGTCTGGTCATGCCAGTCGCGCAGGCAGCCAAGGTCGGACCAGACGGGTTTGAGGTTGCCTGCGCTGGCCTTTTCGACCGTCGCGGAACCTTCGGCGCTGCCGCAATACCACAGGGCCGCCACGTCATCATGGTCAGCCAGGGTCTTGGCCAGCGTGTCACGGTCCCCCGTCAGCAGGTTGATGACGCCATCGGGAATGTCCGAGGTTTCCAGCACCTGATACAGCCGCGCGGCGAGCAGCGGCTGGCTTTGGCTGGCCACCGCCACGACGCGGTTGCCCATGGCCACGGCGGGCAGGATCAGCGACATCAGGGCCAGCAGGGGCGCCTCATCCGGGGCGACGATGCCAAGGGTGCCGAAGGGTTCATTCACCGTCATCGTGACGTGTTTTGACTTGGTGGCGGTGACCGCGCCGTCAAATTTGTCGGCCTGGGCGGCATACCAGAAGGCACGGCGGAGCGTCAGATCCACCTCTTGGTCCGCCTTGGCCGTGCCGGTTGCAGCAAGGGCCGCGACAAATTCGGCCCGGCGTTGCGACAGGTTTTCGGCCAGAAAATACAGCACCTGCGCGCGGTTATGGGCGGTGATGCCACCCCAGCTGCTGGCCTTGCCCGCAGCCTCGACTGCGTTCCTGACGTCCTTGCGGTTGGCAAGGGCTGCCTGGCCCAGCACCGCGCCGCCCTTGCCGTAAACGGTATAGCTTTGCCCACCATCTGCACGGGCCTGTTTGCCGCCGATATAAAGCTTGGTGGTGACGTCGATGCCCGCACCTTGGGCCTTGGCGGCCGGGGCCACGTCGGGCACCAGCGCGGGCGCGGGCCGGGGTTTGCCCGTCTTTTCCCAAGGTGCCGTCAGATATTCGGCCATGCCGGCGCGGCCGCCTTCGCGGCCATAGCCGCTTTCGCGGAAGCCGCCAAAGGGGGCAGCGGC
>CALRKX020000374.1:0-3383 GCA_943368305.1 Erythrobacter sanguineus | reverse complement strand
GGCTCGATCAGGCCCGCCTCACGGTATTTCGACACCATCTGAGAGCAGGGATGCGTCACGTCGGTCTTGAACCCGGTCGAGACCTTCTGGAACGCCTCGTCATCATCGGCGAAGAAGGAATAGGTGGGAATGTCGCCGTATTTGGCGGCATAGGGTTCGATCAGTTCCTTGAGGCCAAAACCGGCCCAGTCGAACACCGTAAGATCGGCATCTGCCGCGCGGGCGGTGAGGGGTGCCAGCACAAGCGTCGCGGCTGTGGCAAGAAGCAGGGCGGAACGGGTCATGAGTTCTCCTGTTGGTGGGGGCCGGGTCGAATCCCCACGACCGGGCCGATTTGGCACCGACTTGGCATCGGTCGCCGATTGCACAGGCAAAGAATGCCGATGAACCGGTGCGATGCAAGGGGAACTCTTTGGGTATGTGATCAAATTATTCGCCACGCACGGTTGTTCGGGCGGCATGTGCCGCTTTTGATGGCGGGTTTTCGGGGTTTACAGGGGCATATCCGCTGGCTACCCATTGGCTGTTGCACGGGCAAGCCCGGGCAACTGTCGCCCGGCGTACGCAAAAGCCGAGGGGACTGGCTGGAAGACCTGCCGCGACGGGACCGATCCCTTCGTGGGGTCGTCATCCCTTACAGGCACTGATGTAAGGAGGCCAATGGCCATGCTTGATCTCACTTTCGTCCGGGCGCAGTTCCCGGCTTTTTCGTCGCCCGTTCTGTCCAGCCATGCGTTCTTTGAGAATGCGGGTGGCAGCTATCCGTGCCGCCAGGTGGTAGAGCGGCTGCACCGCTTTTATACTGATCGCAAGGTGCAGCCCTATGCGCCTTATCCCGGCGCGCAGGATGGCGGGGCCGAGATGGACGAGGCGCGGACAAGTCTGGCGGCGCTGATGAACGCGAAGCGCGAGGAGGTGTCGTTCGGCCCTTCGACCACGGCGAACACCTTTGTGCTGGCCAATGCGGTGCGGATCTGGCTGCGTGGGCAGAATGCAGCGATCGTGGTGACCAATCAGGACCACGAAGCCAATTCTGGTCCGTGGCGGCGGCTGGCGGATGAGGGGGTAGAGGTTCGGGAGTGGCGGATTGATCCCGTCACCGGGCATCTGGACCTTGCCGGGCTGAAGGCGTTGCTGGCCGATGGCAAAGTAAAGCTGGTGTGTTTCCCGCAGTGTTCCAACGTGGTGGCCGAGATCAATCCGGTCGAGGAGATTTGCGCCATTGCCCGCGCGGCGGGGGCGCGGACGGTGGTGGACGGCGTCAGCTATGCGCCGCATGGGTTGCCGGATTTCGCGGGCTTGGGCGCGGATGTGTATCTGTTTTCGGCCTACAAGACTTATGGCCCGCATCAGGGCATCATGCTGATCGGTGAAGCGTTCGGCGCCGAACTGCCAGCGCAGGGCCATTGGTTCAACGCGGGCACCCTGTACAAGAAGTTCACCCCGGCCGGGCCGGACCATGCCCAGATTGCCGCCTGTGCCGGGATGGCCGATTACATCGATGCTTTGTATGCCCACCATTTCGCGGGCGATGCCCCGGCGGCAGAGTGCAACGCCCGCGTGCATGACCTGATGCGCGCGGCAGAGGTGGAGGCGGTGGCCCCGCTGCTGGATTATCTGGCGGGCCGCAATGACCTGCGCCTGATCGGGCCGCGTGATGCGGCGAGCCGCGCGCCGACGGTGGCCGTGGCGCTGGACGGGGCGGCCGAGCCGGTGTCCGAGGCGTTGGGGCGCGAGGGCATCGCGTGCTGGGGCGGTGATTTTTATGCCGTGCGCCCGTTGGAGGCGATGGGGGTTGATCTGCAAAAGGGCGTCTTGCGGATGAGCCTGACGCATTACACCAGTGCTGCGGATGTAGAGCGTCTGATCAAGGCGCTGGACCGGGTGTTGCAAGGTCGGGTGCTGTAAGAAAGGGGGGCGCTGCCCCCCTCGGGCCAAGGGGCCCTCACCCCCCGGAGTATTTCCAGAAGGGCAAATGATCCGGGGGGTAAGGGGTTGCGTATATTGGGAAAAGGGAGAGACTGATGGCTGAACCCCTGATCCTGTGGTTCCGGCGCGATTTGCGGCTGGGCGATCATCCGATGCTGGCGGCGGCGCTGGCGACGGGGCGGCCCTTGGTGCCGGTGTTCGTGCTGGACCCGGAGACCGAGGCGATGGGCGCTGCGGCGCGGTTGCGGTTGCAGATGGCGCTGGCGGCCTTTGCGGCGGCTTTGCAAGGGGTGGGGAGCCGGTTGACCCTGCGGCGCGGCCCGGCGCTGGCGGTGCTGGAGCGGTTGGTGGCCGAAACCGGGGCGGCGGGCGTTATGTGGAGCCGCGCCTATGACGCGCCATCGCGCGCGCGATCAGGCGGTGAAGGCGGCGCTTAAGGCGCGGGGGCTGCTGGCCGAAAGCCATGCGGGATTCGTGCTGCACGAGCCTTGGACGGTGGAAACCGGACAGGGCGGGCCGTATCGGGTGTTTTCCCCCTATTGGCGGGCGGTGCGGGCCTTGCCGGTGGCGGCGGAATTGGCAGCACCGGCGCATCTTCCGGGGCCAGAGATCTGGCCCGTCAGCGAGGCCCTGGCCGATTGGAAGATGGCGCGCGACATGCGGCGCGGTGCGTCGGTTCTGGCGAGTTGGCAAAGCCCCGGCGAGGCGGCGGCGCTGGCGCGTTTGGCCGGGTTTGCCGAGGGGCCTATGGCTGCCTATGGCGCGCGGCGCGATTTTGTGGCCGAGGCGGCGACCTCTGGCCTGTCGGAACATCTGACCCATGGCGAGATTTCGCCCCGCACCCTGTGGCATCGGGGCTGGCGGGCGATGGAAGAGGGCAATGCAGGCGCCGAGACATTCTTGAAGGAGCTGGTCTGGCGCGAATTTGCCTGGCATCTTTTGTATCATTACCCGCAGATGGCGCAGGAAAACTGGAAGGCCGACTGGAACGCCTTTCCCTGGCGCGGCGACAATCCGGATGCCGAGCGCTGGCTGCGCGGTCTGACAGGCGAACCGCTGGTGGATGCCGCGATGCGCGAGATGTTCGTGACGGGCCGCATGCACAACCGCGCCCGGATGATCGCCGCCAGCTATCTGACCAAGCATCTTCTGACCCACTGGCGCGTGGGCCTTGACTGGTTCGCCCGATGCCTGACCGATTGGGATGCGGCGGCGAATGCGATGGGATGGCAATGGGTTGCGGGGTCTGGTCCCGATGCCTCGCCCTATTTCCGCATCTTCAACCCGGCAACTCAGGCCGAAAAGTTCGATCCCGAGGGCCGCTATCGCCGCCGCTGGATTGCCGAGATGTCGCGCGCGCCCGGTGCCGAGGCGCTGTCCTACTTTGATGCGGTGCCGCTGGGCTGGCGTATGGAGCCGGCGGCGCCCTATCCGATGCCCTTGATCGATCTTGC
>CALRKX020000373.1:0-3384 GCA_943368305.1 Erythrobacter sanguineus | reverse complement strand
ATGGCCGGTCTGACTGGGCGACGATGCCCCTGCCCTTTGCCGCCAGCCCGCTGCGCCTGCGGCTGACCCGGCACGATACCGCGATCCGGGTGCAGGTGGCCGACCCTGCCGGGGGCTGGATCATGGCGCGGCTGGCCTATATGCCGTTGCGCAATCCTGCACAGGTGGGGCCGATGGCCTGTTCACCTGAACGTGGTGGTTTTACCGCGCGCTTTTCCGACTATCTTTGCGGCCCGGCAATTCCGCGCGCCCTGCATGAGTGAAAGTTCAAGATGACCCTGCCCCTGACCTTCTCGCCCGAAGTGGCCAAGGCCCTTGTCGACAAGGCGCCCGTCGTGGCGCTGGAATCCACCATCATCACCCATGGGATGCCATTTCCCCAGAACGTCGAAACCGCGCGGCGGGTCGAGGCAGAGGTGCGTGCCCATGGCGCGGTGCCTGCCACCATCGCCATCATGGCGGGCCGCATCCATATCGGCCTGACCGAAGCAGAGCTTGACGGTCTGGGTCAGGCGCAGGGGGTGGCGAAACTCAGCCGCGCCGATCTGGCCGCCTGTCTGGCGACCGGCGGCGTCGGGGCAACCACAGTGGCCGCCACGATGATCTGCGCCGCCCTTGCCGGGATCAAGGTATTCGCCACTGGCGGCATCGGCGGGGTGCATCGCGGGGCTGAAACCAGTTTCGACATTTCCGCCGACCTGCCCGAACTGGCGGCCACGGCGGTGACGGTGGTGGCGGCGGGGGCCAAGGCCATTCTCGATCTGCCGAAAACGCTGGAATATCTGGAAACCGCCGGTGTGCCTGTCATCGCCTTTGGGCAGGATGACCTTCCGGCGTTCTGGTCACGCTCTTCCGGGCTGAAGGCGCCCTTGCGGATGGACACCGCGGCGCAGATCGCCGCCGCCCATCAGATGCGTGGCGTGCTTGGTTTGCCGGGGGGGCAACTGGTCGCCAATCCGATCCCGGCAGAGGCCGAGATCAGCCGCGCCGAAATCACCCCGTTCATCGAAACCGCGCTGGCCGAAGCCATGGCCCAAGGCATCGCCGCCAAAGCCGTGACGCCGTTTCTGCTGCAACGCATCTTCGAACTGACCGAAGGGCGCTCTCTCAGCTCGAACATCGCCCTTGTTCTGAACAACGCCCGGCTGGCGGCGGCAATTGCGCGGGAACTTGTCTGACAGGGCATTGTCGCGCCAGTGCAGCGTGCATAGATTGATGCGACGCGCGGAGACCTGCTGATGAGTGAGCCTGAACCCCAACGCCGGTCCCTGTTTGCCGGGCTGCGATCCTCGTTCCTGACGGGGCTTGTGGTTGTGCTGCCTGTGGGACTGACGATCTATGTCGTCTGGGGCGTGATCGGTTATATCGATGGTTGGATTTTGCCGCTGATCCCGGCACCTTGGCAGCCAGAGGCGGTAATGCACCGCATCTTTGGGCCAGAGGCGAATTTTCCTGTGCGCGGCGTGGGCGTGCTGGTGTTTCTGGTGTTCACTGCCATCATCGGCTGGCTGGCGCGCGGCCTGCTGGGCCGTACATTCGTACGACAGGCCGAAAACATCGTGGACCGGGTGCCTTTGGTCCGCTCGGTCTATTCGGGGTTGAAGCAGATCACCGAAACCTTCTTTGCCAAGAAGGAAAAGAGCTTCGAGCGCACCTGTCTGGTCGAATTCCCCAAACCCGGCAATTGGGCGGTGGGCATGGTGTCTTCGCAGCCCAAGGGCGAGATTGCCGCAAATCTGCCGCAGGGCGAAACCATGGTGGCGGTGTTCATCGGGCTGACGCCGCTGACCTCTGGCCTGCTGGTGTTCGTGCCAGAACGGGATGTGATCTATCTCGACATGAAAACCGATGATGCGGTAAAACTGGTCGTCTCGGCGGGGCTTGTCTATCCGGTGCAGAAAGACCAGATGGTTGCGGCGCTGGCCGCACGCTGACTAACGAAACAGCTTTTCCACATCGAACGACGGCTCCACCCCGATCTTGGCCCCATGGCCTGACAGGAACCGCCCGGCGGCCTGCCGCCCTGCCTGATGCAGCCTTTCGATCAGGCGCGGCCCGGCGATCAGCTTGCTGCTGGCCGACAGATCCTGCATCAACGTCTCGTCAGAGATCAGGTGCATCCGCACATCCTTCATCTGCCCCGGTTCCACCTGACCGCGCCCGATCAGGCGGCGAACAAAGGCAATCGCACGCAATTCGCCCAGAAGGGCGGCGTTAAAGCTGATTTCGCTGACGCGATCCTCAATCTCCAACGGTGTCATCGGCAGGCCGTGCCGTTCGAACGGGTTGATCGAGACCAGAACGATGTCATCGGGCAGCCCCGTCTCGTACAGCGGAAACAGCGCCGGGTTGCCGGTAAAGCCGCCGTCCCAGTAATGCTCTCCTCCGATAGCCACCGCCTGAAACACCGTGGGCAGGCAGGCGCTGGCCAACAGGGCGTCGGGCGTGACCTCTTGACCCGAAAAGATGCGGATGCGTCCGGTGCGGACATTGGTTGCCCCGATGGCGATTTGCGGGCCGTCCCTGTCACAGACCTTGGAAAAATCCAGCCGTTCCACCACGGGCCGCAGTGGATTTTCATAGACCGCGCCCCAAGCATAGGGCGTGACAAACTGCGCCGCGACCCCGGCAAGCGAGATTGGCAGCGCGCTGGCGGTGAAATCGGCCATCGCCGTTGCATAGGGCAGGAAGGCCTTCATCCACGGCACCAGACGCAGGTCGCCCACCTCGGCCACATCGGACCACAGCCGCGCCAGACTCGTACGCGCGCCCTCGTTGCCACCCTCGATCAGCCCGGCCTTGAGCGCCGCCGCATTCAGCGCCCCGGCCGAGGTGCCGGAAATGGCCGCCACCTCGATATCCGGTTCCTCAAGCAGACGGTCCAGCACACCCCAGGTAAAGGCACCATGGGCACCCCCACCCTGTAGCGCCAGCGAGATGCGGCGCATCACATCGCCGTCCAGCCACCATCGACGCTGATGGTGGTGCCGGTCACCTGATCAGCGGACGGCGAACACAGATACACCACCGTACCGCCGATCTGTTCCACCGTGGCAAACTGGCGGCTGGGCTGGCGGTCCAGCATCACTTCACGGATCACGGTTTCGCGGTCCATGTTGTGAACCTTCATCTGGTCGGGGATCTGCGCCTCGACCAAGGGGGTCAGCACATAACCGGGGCAGATGGCGTTGCAGGTGATGCCCTTGCCCGCCACCTCCAGCGCCACGGTTTTCGACAGGCCCACCACGCCATGTTTGGCCGCGACATAGGCACCCTTGAACGGGCTGGCCGTCAAACCATGGGCCGAGGCGATGTTGACCACCCTGCCCCACCCTCTGGCCTTCATGCCCGGCAGGGCGGCGGCGGTGGTGTGAAAGGCCGATG
>CALRKX020000372.1:0-3386 GCA_943368305.1 Erythrobacter sanguineus | reverse complement strand
AGGTGTACAAGATGGTGCGCCAGATCTCGCACCGTCACCATGGCGGCAAGAAGTGGAAGATCCTGTACCGCGAGCGCGATTACCACGGCACCACCATTGGCGCGCTGGCCACAAGCGGTCAGGCAGAGCGGGCGGCGATGTACGGGCCTTATCCTGACGGTTTTGTGATGGTTCCGCATTGTCTGGAATACCGCAAGCAGTGGGACGTGGAGAATTATGGCGAGCGTGCCGCCGATGCCATCGAAGAGGTGATCCTGCGCGAAGGGGCCGACACGATCGGCGCGCTGGTGCTGGAGCCGGTGACGGCAGGGGGCGGCGTGATCGTGCCGCCGAAAGGGTATTGGGAGCGGGTTCAGGAAATCTGCAAGAAATACAACATCCTGCTGCACATCGACGAAGTGGTTTGCGGCGTGGGCCGTACGGGTGTGTGGTTCGGTTATCAGAACTATGGCATCAAGCCCGACTTCGTGACCATGGCCAAGGGCGTTGCCTCTGGTTACGCGGCGATTTCCTGCACCGTGACGACAGAAGAGGTGTTTGCGCTGTTCAAGGACGATGCCAGTGATCCGATGGGGTATTTCCGCGACATTTCCACCTTTGGCGGCTGCACCAGCGGCCCGGCGGCGGCGCTGGAGAACATGCGGATCATCGAGGATGAGAATCTGCTCGACAACACGCTGCGCATGGGCAAGCGGACGGTCGATAACCTTTGGGCGCTGATGGACAAGCACAAGGTCATTGGCGATGTGCGCGGCGCTGGCCTGTTCTGCGGCGCCGAACTGGTGGCGGACCGCAAGACCAAAGAGCCGATGGATGAAAAGAAGGTGGCGGCGGTCGTCGCCGAGTGCAATGCGCAAGGTGTGATCATCGGCATGACCAACCGCTCGGTTCCCGGGCTTAACAACACGCTGTGCCTGTCTCCCGCGCTGATCGCGACGGCGGATGACATTGATGCCATCACCGGCGCTATCGACAATGCGCTGACCAAGGTTTTTGGCTAAGGTCAGTCTGACGTATTGGAAGGCCCCACAGCGCAGGCTGCGGGGCCTTTGATTTTGACGATTATTCCGGCAGCGGGCCGCAGGGTGGCATGGCCCTCTGGCGGCGCGTCTGGCTGTTAGCCCGCCAGCGTCAGGATCAGCGGGCCTTTTCGCGTGGCAACCACGGTATGTTCGTATTGTACCGTTGGGGCCGAGGGCAGCGCGCGCAGGGTCCAGCCGTCGCGGGCGTCTTCTTCGGCCCAGACCCCCCCCATCGACAGAAAGGGTTCGACCGTCAGAACCTGTCCATCGCGCAGGATGCGCTTGTCACCACGGGTGGGCCAGGTGGCCACTTCGGTCGGCTCTTCGTGCAGGGAACGGCCGACGCCATGGCTGGCCAGGTTTTCGATCAGGGTATAGCCGCGTTCCTTGGCGAACCGGCCAATGGCGCGCCCGATCCCGGCAACAGGGCGGCCAGCGCCGACCTGCGCGATGCCGATCTGCATCGCGCGGTGACCGTCACGGCACAACTTGTCCAGCACGGGGCGCATGGGCGGCACCCGGAACGAGGCCCCGGTATCGGCGAAAAACCCGTTCTTCGAGGCGGAAACGTCAATATTCACCAAGTCGCCCGGCGCGATCCGGCGCGGGCCGGGAATGCCATGGGCAATCTCTTCGTTGACCGAAATGCAGGTGATGCCGGGAAACCCGTATGCGGATTGCGGGGCGGAAACCGCGCCCTCCCGTTCCAGCAGGGTGCGCCCAAGGTCGTCAAGCTCGGCGGTGGTCATGCCCGGCTCCAATGCCGCGCCCATGGCTTGCAACGTATTGGCGACAATGCGGCCGATGGCTTTCAGCCCGTCAAGTTCGTCTTCATGGGTTATGGTCATCAAAGCACGCACAGTTGGGACGGATGCAGCGATAGCACGGGTGCGGCGCGGGGCCTATCCGATTTGCGTCCGCAATTGCCGCAGCACCCCCGGCGTGTCCCTTGCACCCGTAGGCGCGCCCTTCACCAGCCAGTCGAAATGGGCGCTGATGCGGGCGACATGGGGGGGGTCGCGAAAGGCGATGTAGTCGTGGCCAAGATAAAGGACGGCAAGGTTCGGCCCGAACACCGTGACCGGAGCCGACCATTGGTTGTGGCCATCGAAGAGATAAAGGCGCAGGCCGGGATAAAGGTCTTCGGCCAGCCGCAGCAGGTGGTCCAGTTGCCCGGCCCTGGTGGTGGCGGGCAGGCCCGCCCAATAGCCCGATCCTTCGGCAAAGGCTTGCAAGACATGCAGGGGCAGGGCGATCTCATAATCTGACCGGGCGGAATGCAGGTGTTCCAACTGCGCCTCGAAGGCCGCAATGGCCTGGGGTGCGGTGGGGCCAAGCGAGGCGCGGTATTCCCACTCTACCACGGCGCGGGTTTTCAGCATGTCGGGCAGGGTGGCGGGCACATGGCGAACCTTGTAGCCCGCCGCCGCCTGATGCCAGCCAAAGATCGTCTCGTCGAACAGCGCGCGGGGGGCAGGGGTAAAGGTCAGAGCCTGCGCCAGCAGGGCATCAGCCGTCTGGGGGGCGGACGCCAGACCCAGAAGCCAGTCGCAGGTTACCCCCAGCGCGGTGGCACAATCGGCGGCCAACTGGGCATTTGGCAGGCGCGTGCCGGCGGCCAGCAGCGCCGAAAGGGTCGAACGGTCCACCCCCAATTGCCGGGCCAACGCGCTTTGCGTCTGGCCAGAGGCGGCCATCGCCTCGGCCAACCGGGTGCGAAAGATCTGGGCACGGTCGCGTTTGTCAATTATTTCCATCATTTGCCCTTTAATAAGAACAACTGCGACTTAATGTTGCGTATCCTCTGAATTCTCGACGCCTCTGTCCAGTGCTAGCGTCACATTGCGCGCCGAAAGGATGAAGATGACCGAGAAGACCGGTTTCGAATGGCCTACCCTGTCGTTGCTGCTGGTGACCTATGCGGTCTGGGCAGCGGGAACCCTGCTGTGGCCGGTATCTGGCCTGCTGTCGGTTCTGATGACGGGGGTGGCCGTGGCGCAGTTCTGCTCGTTGCAGCACGAGGTTCTGCATGGCCACCCGTTTCGCAATCCGCATCTGAACCATGCGCTGGTGTTTCCGGCGCTGGCCTTGCTGATCCCTTATGAACGGTTTCGCGATACCCATCTGCAACACCATTACGATCCGGCGCTGACCGACCCCTATGATGACCCCGAATCCAACTTTCACGACCCGCAGGTCTGGGCGGGAATGTCACGGACCATGCGGGCGCTGCTGCGGGTGAACAACACACTTCTGGGGCGCATTCTGCTGGGGCCGGCAAACGGCACATGGTTCTTCATCAAGGGTGACATCGCCCTTCACCGCAAGGGCGACCCCGCAATCCTGCACGCCTGGATGATGAAC
>CALRKX020000371.1:0-3392 GCA_943368305.1 Erythrobacter sanguineus | reverse complement strand
GGCCTGTTTTGCAGCACATGACCAGCCGCTGGGGCACGCTGGTGATGATCACCCTGATGACCGGCACCCACAGGTTCAGCGCACTGCGTCGCAAGGTGGGCGGTGTCAGCGAGCGGATGCTGGCCCAGACTTTGCAATTGCTGGAGGCTGACGGCATGGTGATGCGCGAGGCCCATAATGTTGTGCCGCCGCATGTCGATTACAGCCTGACACCGTTGGGCCACCAGGCGGCGGGCCACCTTTTGGCGCTGACCGGCTGGATCGAGGACAACCTGCCGCAAATTCTGGCTGCCGGGGCAGGGGGCCAGAAGGCCGCCTGATCCTGCTGTTCTTGTGGACTGCATATGCAAGGCCGGGCCAGTCGCCCGGCCTTTGGCGTTTGATTACAGGTTCGTGACTGTTCGATGACAGTGAACTTTGAATGCGAAAAGCGACGGCTAATAGTTCGCTTTGCAGGGGCCTATCTCCTCCTCAGACGACGAACGAAATCGTCGCCAACATGAAAATGGAGAATAAAATGAAGAAGATCGCTCTTGCCGTTTCCGCTCTGGCTCTGCTGGCTGGTGCTGCCAATGCCGCTGGTTTCAACGCGGTTGAACGCCCTGACGCCGTTGTGGCTGCCACGGATGTGACCAAGGTTGAAGTGAAAGCGAAGGACGTGGTGTTTCCCCAGGATCTGCGCCGCGCGGGCCTGTCGGCCGATGAAACCGTAAGCGTCACGCTGTTCCCTTCGACCGGTGTTGTTGACCGTCTTAGCCGCGACTGATCCTGACTGATGGCAATTCTGGCCCGAAGGCGTCCGCTAGCTCCGCGGGCGCCTTCGTCATTTCAACCTCCCGTTCAAGGGCAATCCACTGTGCATTCGCGCGCAGACCGATGACGCAGGCGTGAATTATGGGCAGTTTCCAACAGAGCTTTGCCGCACCATCTCCTGTTGCACAGAAGCACAGGCGACTATTCATGGAAACGGCGGTTCTACGGACCTTTTTGCACATCGTTGATGCGGGCAGTTTTGCCGAGGCGGCCCGCCGCATGGGAATTTCGAAAAGCCTGTGCAGCAAATACATCTCTGATCTTGAAGCCAATCTTGGCGCGCGCCTGCTGACCCGCTCTACCCGGTCGGTCAAGCCTACGGCTGTCGGGCTGGATTATAGTGCGCGGGTGCGCGAGATCCTGACGCAGCTTGACGCGGCAACCGAGGCGGTGCGCGCGATTTCGGCCCAGCCCTCGGGGCCGCTGAAGGTGGGGGCGCCGATCTTTTACACCCTGCGCGTGCTGCAACCGCATATGTTGCGCTTTATCGAGCAGCACCCCGAGATTCAGTTGGAGGCGGTGCTGGATGACGAACGGGCCGATCTTGTCGGTGACAGCTTCGACGCGGTGATCCGCATCGGCGATCTTGATGATTCCGGCCTTTTCGCGCGCCATCTGCATGATGTGCGGCTGATGCTGGTCGCCTCGCCGGGGTATCTGGCAGAACATGGCGTGCCGGCCAAACCGGCCGATCTGTCAGACCATCGCAGCATCTATTACACCAACCTGCGCGGAAGCGGCACCTGGCCCTTTCGCCGAGGCAACGAGGTGATCCACCAGAAGATCGTTCCCGTCTTTCAGACAAACAACGGCGAGATGGTGCGTGCGGCGGCAATGGATGGCAAGGGAATTGCCATGATGCCCATGTTCATGATCGACGAAGAACTGC
This sequence comes from Erythrobacter sanguineus, assembly GCA_943368305.1. Classification (GTDB taxonomy): domain Bacteria; phylum Pseudomonadota; class Alphaproteobacteria; order Rhodobacterales; family Rhodobacteraceae; genus Fuscibacter. The sequence continues at coordinate 1,690 of CALRKX020000371.1, read as the reverse complement.
GCGACGGACGGCTGGTGCCGATCCTGACCGATTTCTTCCTGCCGGAAGTGCCGGTGAACCTGATCTATCCCTCGCGTCGCCACATGACAGCGGCCTTGCGGGCCTTCATGGAGTTCATGTCGGGTCTTCGGCTGGGTTGAAACCGGGGCCGGGCCAAAGGCGGCGTGGTCAGGCGGCTTCGGGTCGGCCAAAGCGATCAAGGATGCGATCGCGGATCTGGTCGCGTGCCTGACGGTAGGCCGACAGCTTGGCCTCGCGCGTCTCGCCGATCGCGGTGGGGTCAAGGATCGGCCAGTATTCGACCTCGAGATGATAGTTGCGCGTCAGGTCCAGCGCGGCACGGCGGCTGCTGGCCGACAGCGCCACGATCAGGTCGAACTGGCCCAGATCATCGCCCATTTCCTGCATCTCTTCAAAGCTGCGAGAGCGGTGGCGGTCCAGCTCTACCCCCAGCTCTTTGCAGACGGCGATGGAAAAGCCGTCCACCTCCATGTCGTTCTTGACGCCCGCCGATTGCACATAGACCTGATGGCCATAGTATTTCTTCATCAGCGCCTCGGCCATGGGAGAGCGCACCGCATTATGGTCACAGCAAAACAGCACGGCCTGGGGAAGATCGGTCAAGATCACCCCCAATTCAGGACGCAGATCAGGGTGAACAGGCGGCGGGCGGTGGCGGTATCGACCAGGGCTTTGCCCTCCAGTCGCTCTTGCAGCACCCGCGCCCCTTCATTGTGAATGCCGCGCCGGGCCATGTCGATCGCCTCGATCTGGCTGGGGGGCAGGCGTTTCACCGCGTCGAAATAGCTTTCGCAGATCTGGAAATAGTCTTTCACCACCTGCCGGAACGGGCCAAGCGACAGGTGAAACTCTCCCACCGGATGGGCATCTTCCGAGGCTAGCGAGAAGACCAGCCGCCCTTCGCGGATCGCCAGTCCCAGCCGGTAGGGGCCGGGGGGAATGTCGCGCCCGTCGCGCGCGGGCAGGCCAAAGCTGTTGTCCTCCAGCAGATCAAAGATCGCAACCTTGCGCTCTTGCTCGATTTCCGGGGTCGGGCGGGCAAGGCCGTTTTCGTCGATCTCGATATGGCAGATGCGGTTCATCGGGCGGTCCGTTATTCTTGGCCCGTGCTTGATGCCCGACGCGCCGAAGCCGCGCAAGAATTAAACGGGCGAACCGGGCTGCAGGGGCAGGCCGGAATGCCCATTCTTCGCCCGTTCCTGCCCCGCGATCCTGCCCATGATGCGGACGCAATGCCGCAGTGCGACGGAATTTTCCCGCCGCGCCGTTCTACCGCCAGCAAGGCCGTTGCCCCGCCCCGGCATCTGTGGCAAGACGGGATCAGCAAAATCAGACCGATGAGTTCAGAGATGAGCGATTACTCAGCCCGCCGCATCATGATGGTTGACACGCAGGTCCGCCCCTCGGACGTCACGAAATATCCGATCATCGAGGCGATGCTGGCAGTCCCGCGCGAAAAATTCGTGCCTGCCGACCTGCGCGAAGCGGCCTATGCGGGCGAAAATGTTGCCCTGTCATCGGGCCGCGTGGTGCTGGAGCCGCGCACGCTGGCCAAACTTCTGGACGCGCTGGACATCCAGCCCAGCGAACTGGTGCTGGATGTGGGGGCGGGCCTTGGCTATTCCACCGCCGTCATTTCCCGCATGGCAGAGGCGGTCGTGGCCGTCGA
>CALRKX020000370.1:0-3403 GCA_943368305.1 Erythrobacter sanguineus | reverse complement strand
CCGCAGCTATGACGAACCCTTCACGCTCTATGGCCTGCTGGCCGAATCGGTAGAGACCGACCCCGATCGCAATTGGGTGCAGTTTACCCTGCGAGAGGGGGCGCGGTTTTCGAACGGGATGCCGGTCACTGTCGAAGATGTGATCTGGTCGGTAGAGACATTGGGCACCGAAGGCTCTCCGCGCTATCAGACCGCCTGGAAGGCGATTGCCAGGGCCGAGCAGACCGGGCCGCGCACCGTGCGGTTCACCTTTACCGGCGGCAACCGGGAATTGCCGATGATCCTTGGTCTGCGCCCCATTCTGCAAAAGGCTGATTGGCAGGGCAAGGATTTCACCGCCACCACGCTGGTGCCGCCCGCAGGCTCTGGCCCCTATGTCGTTGATCAGGTCGAGGCGGGCAAATCCATCACCTATCGCCGCAACCCCGACTGGTGGGGCAAGGATCTGCCGTTCAACCGCGGCCTGTGGAATTTCGACACCATCCGGTATGAGTATTTCGGCGATGGGCTGGTGTCGTTCGAAACATTCAAGGCCGGGCAGCTTTCGGTTTATCGCGAAGCGAATGCCGCGAAATGGGGCGGCAGCTATGATTTTCCCGCTGTTGCCTCTGGTGCCGTGATCAAGGTCGAGGTGCCGCATCAACGCCCCTCTGGCATTGAAGGGCTGGCCTTCAACCTGCGCAAACCGCTGTTCGCCGACTGGCGCGTGCGCGAGGCGCTGACGCTGGCTTTCAACTACGAGCTGGTGAACAACACGCTGAACGCGGGGGCATTGCCCCGGATTTCGTCGTTCTTTGGCAATTCGGCTCTGGCGGGCGATGTGGCGCACCCGGCACAAGGTGCGGTTATGGACCTGCTGACGCCCTATAAGGACAGCCTGCTGCCGGGCGCGATCGAAGGCTATGGGCTGCCACCCTCGGACGGCAGCGAAGGCAACCGCAAGAACTTGCGCAAGGCGATGGCGCTGATGGAACAGGCGGGCTGGACGGTGGGCAGCGACGGCATGCTGGTTGATGCCAAGGGCACGCCCTTTGCCTTTGAGATTCTGTTGCAGACCGGGCAGGACGACGTGATCACCGCCGCCTCGATCTATGTCGAGGCGCTGAAGCGGCTGGGGGTGGCGGCCAAGATCACCACCGTCGATTCCGTGCAATACAAGGAACGCACGACCAATTTTGATTTCGACATGACGCATTACATTCGCGCGTTGTCCTTGTCGCCGGGAACCGAGCAGTTGCTGTACTGGTCCTCGACCGGGGTCGATCAGCCGGGGTCGCGCAACTGGATGGGCATTTCTTCGCCTGCCATTGACGGGCTGATGCAGGTGATGCTGACCGCAAGGGCGCCAGAAGCGTTTTCGCAAGCGGTTCAGGCGTTGGACCGGGCGCTGACCACGGGCCGCTATGTCATTCCGTTCGGATTTTCGCCGGTTTCCCGTCTGGCCTATGACGCGCGATTGCATTATCCGGCGAAATTGCCGATCTACGGCGATTATCCGGGCTTTCTGCCCGATGTCTGGTGGTATCAGGAATGAAGAAACTGGCACTTCTTGCACTGTTGGCACTGTCGGCCTGCAACACGGTTGCGGGCGCGGGCGAGGATGTTTCGGGCGGCGCCCGCAAGGTTCAAGGCTGGCTGGGCGGCTGACCGCCGCCCCTTCGCGCCGCAATCACGGGTCTGTGGCCCTCAGCCCTGGAGGGGGGCGGCCCCTTGTTGATCGGGCAGCCGGATCACGGTGACCGAACAATGCGCCTCTGCCACCACCCGCGCCGAGACCGAGCCCAGAAACCGCCGCGTCGTGGAATGTCCCCGCGCGCCCATCATGATATGGTCGGCCTGCACCGCAAGGGCATGGTCCAGAACGGCGCTGGCGGGGTCCGGGTTTTCCAGAATGGTATAGGTTAGCCGGTCATCAGTCAGATCGATACCCTCGGCCCAGCCTTTCAGCGCCACCAAACGGGAAACATGCAGGTTGTTGCCGTATTCATCAATCGTTTGATCAATGCCGATCCGCGCCGTCTTGATCACATTGACACAAGCCACCCGAGCGTCGGGCTGAATGGTCAGCATCCGCTTGACCGACTGGAACAGCCGCGCGGACAGCGCCTCCATCTCTGGTGCAAGATCAACCGCCACCAGCAATATCGGCGCCCGGTCGATCTGCGAGGCGGTGGTGATCGGGGCACACAGGCTTTTTACCCGGCGCATCGCCCGCTTGCGCCGCCAGACCACCCAGAAGCCGTCCGGCTTCAACCGGTGCGCGCGGTCGGTCAACCGCACCTGCGGGGGATGCGTCAGGTCAAAGATCATCTGCGCGGCAGATTGGTAACGCCTGCCCGGGTCCACCTCCAGCGCGCGCAGGATGATTTCCTGCAACCATTCGGGAATGTCGGGGCGCAAGCCGCGCGGGGGCATCGGATCTTGCCACAGCCGCTGGCGCACCTGCGACAGTTTTTCGGGGTCGCCAAAGGGTTTGCGGCCTGTCGCAAGTTCGTAAATCATCGCCCCCAGCGCATAGAGGTCTGACCGCAGGTCGCCGCGCTGGCGCAGGTATTGTTCGGGCGCAATATAGGGAAAGGTGCCCATCGGAATGGTGAATTCTTCGGCCAGCAGGTCGGGCAACTGATCGTGGCGCGACAGGCCATAATCAACCAGAACCATCTCTCCGCTTTCGCGTTGCAGAAAGTTGTCGGGTTTCAGGTCCAGATGAATGACATGCTGGCGGTGAATGTCATGCACCGCCGCCGCCATGCGGGCCGCCATCTCGATCACATCCGACACCGGCAACGGCGCCGCTGCAAAGTCGTGCAGCAAGGACCGGCCAGGGATGCGTTCCGTAACCACATAGGGCATGACGTCGAAATCGCCCACCCCCATCACGCGCGGCACATGCGGGCCGGTCAGGCGCGGCAGGATCATCTGCTCGACCTCGAACCCGACGATTGTGGGGCCGTCGTCGCCATCAAGAATGGTCGGCACCTTCATCACCATGGCGGTGCGATACAGGGGGTGCGTCACCTCCCAGATCGTGGCGAACCCGCCTTTGTGCAATTGCTGGCCCAGAGTGAAACCGTCGATTTCCAGACCGGGATGGGGTTTGACCTGCTGCATCTATTCCCCCTTGATCAGCCGCATCGCCAACGCTTCGGGCAGGCCTGCGGCGCGCACCTTGCGCGCGGTGGTGGCGCTGTCATAGCCGACCCGGCGAAAGGTCAATTCATTCGTACTTTTGTCCAATATCGCATAGCCGGCCAGCGAACTGCCATCACGCGGCTGCCCGACCGACCCGACCACAGCCAGCCACCTGCGAGAGCCCAGCAGCGGCAAGGGGTGCCCGACCGGAACCTGATGCCCTGCCACCCGGCCCGTGCGGTCGCAACTGTAAAGCTGCGGACGATGCACA
>CALRKX020000369.1:0-3410 GCA_943368305.1 Erythrobacter sanguineus | reverse complement strand
AAACCGCGATCCGGCTGAAGGGCGAGGCGGCAACAGTAGAGGAACAGGCGCTGATCCTGGAAGAGATCATGGCAGAGGACAAGGCCGACCGGCTGATCCTGTCATGGGACAGTTTCATGGCGCTGCCGACCTGGGCGATGAAAAAGTCGCTTTACCCGTCGGCAGGTGGCCGGGTAAGGGCGTTTTCACAGATATTTCCCCAGATCGATGCCGAGTTTCATCTGGCGATCCGCAGCCCGGCCACCTTTGTGCCGCTGCTCTATGACCGTCTGAAACCCGAAAGCTATGATGCCTTCATGGAGGGCACCGACCTGTTCGCTCTGCGCTGGTCGGTGGTGATCCGGCGCATCCGCGACGCGAACCCGCAGGCGCCCCTGACGGTGTGGTGCGATGAGGATACGCCGCTGATCTGGCCAGAAGTGCTGCGCGCGGTTTCGGGCCTGCCGGATGAGGTGGCGCTGACGGGCGAGGATGAATTGCTGGCCACGCTGATATCGGGCGAAGGCATGGCGCGGCTGCGGGCCTATCTGGACAAGCATCCGCCGCAGAACATCTTGCAGCGCCGCCGGGTGGTTTCGGCCTTCCTCGACAAATTCGCTTTGCCAGAGCGGATCAACATGGAGATCGAGATGCCGGGCTGGACGGATGAGGTGGTTGCCCACCTCAACGCGCTGTACGAGGCCGATGTGGCCGAGATCGCCAGCATGGACGGCGTGGATTTCATGGCGCCTTAATCGGCGCCATGGGGGGCGTTACTGCATCCCCAGGGCTTGCTTGTACAACTCCAGCACCGCTTCTTCCTCGGCGATGTCGTCGGGCTGACGTTTGCGCAGGGCGACGATCTTGCGCAGGATCTTGGTGTCATAGCCGCGGCCCTTGGCCTCTGCCATCAGCTCTTTCTGCTGTTCGGCGACATCTTTCTTTTCCGCCTCCAGTTGCTCAAAGCGTTCGATGAACTGCTTCAGCTCGTCAGCGGTGACATTATAGGGATCGGACATCTTGGCCTCTGGGATGAAAACTGCTCGGGCCCTCCCTACCCTTTCCGGGCGGGGCCGCGCAAGCGGGGCAAGGCGGCTTGCGCGGGCCAGCGCAAGCGGTTAGGCGAAGAAAATTCCAATGGGGGCGGCAATGGGAATTCTGATCTGGGTCGGGGCGACGCTGACGCTGGCGGGCATTGCGGGGCTGGTGTGGTGCATCGTACTGGCGATGCGGCTGCGCAAGGCGGGCCTGCCCGATGACGCGCTGCGCGCCCGGCTGCAACGGGTGGTGATGCTGAACCTGGGCGCCCTGGGCGTTTCCGCCCTGGGGCTGATGGCGGTGGTGATGGGAATCGCGCTGTCGTAACGCCGAAGTGGCCTCTGACGCGAGGTCAGACGGGCATATTGTCGAAATCCGCCTCAACCTCGGCCTGATCGCGTTCGGGCTGGGGCGCGGTGCTGCCCGGCATCATCTGTGCCAAAGCCTGCATTTCGGCCAGCAACATCCCCAGTCCCGCCGCCTGACCGGCAAAGGCCGCCGCCGTCACTTCCCCGGCAGCCTTGGCCATCGCCTCAATCTCGCTGTTGGTTTTCATGGTGTATTCCCCCGTTTGTCAGTTGGCACAGCTGCGGCAGAAGGGCGTTTGCGGCAGCACATCCAGCCGTTCCCGCCCGATCTCTGCCCCGCATTTAGCACAAAACCCGTAGTCGCCGGTCTCGATCCGGTGCAGCGCCGCCTCGATCTGGCGGATTTCGGCCTGCCCGCTAAGACCGATGGATTCCAGAACCTCATCACCCTCGCGTTGGGTCGCCTGCTCTTCCCAGTCTTTCTCGTCATGCGTCGTGATCTCGGCCTCTACCGCAGTCAGGCGGTTTTGCAGGGCCGAAAGCCGCTCAAGCAACTGCTGCTTTCTGTGGGCGACGGTGGTCATGAAACACTCCTTCTCTTGCGGGCAAAGTAGACCGAAGACGAATTGCTTTCCTTGACCTGTATCAATCAACGCATGACAAAGGCCGCATATGTCTGAGATACTGCGCCAGACCATGGAGGCCGCCATGCCCGGACCCGCCGCCCCTGCCGTGCAGGGCTTTTTCGACGAATCCACCAACACCATCACCTATGTCGTGCGCGACCCCGAAGGCAGCAGTTGCGCGATCATCGATTCGGTCCTCGATTTCGACTATGCCTCGGGGCGCACCGATACGCGGTCGGCCGATGCGGTGGCCGATTGGGTCACCGCACAGGGGCTCAAGGTAGAGTGGATTCTGGAAACCCATGTCCACGCCGACCACCTGTCAGCCGCGCCCTATTTGCAGGAACGGCTGGGCGGCAAGGTCGGCATCGGCGACCGCATCACCATGGTGCAGGAAACCTTTGGCAAGATTTTCAACGAGGGCACCCGGTTTCAGCGCGACGGCAGCCAGTTTGACCGGCTGTTCCGCGAAGGCGATGTGTTCATGATCGGCCAGTTACGCGGCGAGGTCTTGCACACACCGGGCCACACACCCGCCTGCCTGACCTATGTGATCGGCGATGCGGCCTTTGTCGGCGATACGCTGTTCATGCCCGATTTCGGCACGGCACGCTGCGATTTTCCCGGCGGATCGGCCGAGGTGATGTGGGCCTCGGTTCAAAAGATTCTGGCGCTGCCAGAGGAGACGCGGATTTTCGTCGGCCATGACTACAAGGCGCCAGGACGCGAGGTTTTCGCCTGGGAAACCACGGTGGGCGCACAAAAGGCGCTGAATGTGCATGTTGGCGCGGGCCACACGCGCGAAGACTTTGTTGCCCTGCGCCAGCGACGCGATGCCACGCTGGCGATGCCTCGGCTGATCATCCCGTCCTTGCAGGTGAACATGCGGGCGGGCCATATGCCGGAACCCGAGGAGAACGGGAAAACCTATCTGAAAGTGCCGGTAAACGGCCTGTAAGGAGCGAACATGCTGGCATCCTGGGCCTGGGGCCTGTGTGGCGGGCTGATGATCGGCAGCGCGGCGGCGCTGTATCTGCTGGTGAATGGCCGCGTCATGGGCATGTCGGGCATTCTGGGCGGGCTGGTCGATGGCAGCGGCTGGGGCACCTGGCCCGAGCGGCTGGCCTTCGTTGCCGGAGTGGTTGCCGTGCCGGGTCTGCTGGCGCTGGCCTTTGGCGGGGCGACGCATCTGACGGGCAACTGGCTGGTGATCGTGCTAGCAGGCGTGCTGGTGGGGTTGGGCACGCGGATCGGCAGTGGCTGCACCTCGGGCCACGGGGTCTGCGGCATCTCGCGGCTGTCGCTGCGGGGGATCGTGGCGACGGTGTTCTATGTGCTGGCAGGCGGATTGACGGTGGCCGTGTTGCGCCACGGGCTGGGGCTGATCTGATGCGGCGGACGGGATTTGCCGCTCTGGCCGGCGGCATATTTGGCGCGGGGCTGTGGCTGTCGGGGATGA
>CALRKX020000368.1:0-3433 GCA_943368305.1 Erythrobacter sanguineus | reverse complement strand
TGCGTCGATGGCGCCGGGGCGCAGACCCGCCTCGACATCGGGATGCGGTTTGTACAAAAGTACAGCGGTTGGGTTGGCGGCGCGGGTGGCGCGCAGCAGATCAAGATTGGTGCAGGTTTCCGTTGTGCCACAACGGATTGAGGCATCATCTTCAACCTGCCCAGGCACAAGGATGCGGTGGCCTTTGGGCAGGTCGGGCAGGCCGCCGCTCAGGTTGTATTTGCTAAGGCCAAGCGCCACGATCCGCTCTCGCAGCCGCTCGGCGCGGGCCGCTCCGCCCGGCGGCAGGGGTGACAGGATCAACCGTTCCAGACGGCTTTCGCGGTGTGGGTCGTAGTATAGGCCCAGATCATCCACCACCAGCGACAGCGGGGGCACCAGTTCGGCACCAAGACCACGAGAGCGCAGGAACCCGTCTTCAACCCGCAGGCACGCCAGACCGGGGGCCGCAATGTCGGAAGACTTGTCGCCCCAGACCAGCAATCCGCGCCCGGTTCTGGCGGCCTGCGCCTGCGCCTTGGCAGGGTTATTCTGAAAGATCAGCGGCTTCTGCCGCCCGAATGCCGCCTGCATCGGTCCGCGTTTCCACAGCCGCATGCCCACGGCCACATGGCCCGTGCGGTCCTGCCGATAGGCGCGCATTTCTGCCTCGATCTGGTCCAGGGCCTGTTCAAAGCTGCACAGCCGATCACGGCAGGGGTCATACCAGCGCGGTGCCAGTATCATCGCGGCGGCAAAAAGCTGCGCGCGCGTCAGGCTGCGTTTGCGCCGCGGGACGGGAAGCCGGTCGTCGGTCAGGCCCCAGCCGGCATAAAAGGGTTGACCAAAGACCCTGGGGCGGTGCCCGGCCAGGATCGCTTCGAATCCCATCTGCGAGCTGACGGTATAGACGGCAATCGCCCCCTCCAGCAGCCGCCAGGGCGATACCGGATCGGCGCACAGGCTGACACGCGGCGGCAGGTGGGGCGTGAAATGCCCCTTGCGCAGCCCAAGCGCGGTTTCCGGATGAACCTTGATGATGATGCGGGCGTTGGGATGGTCTTCAACCGCCTGCGCCAGCATCGCGGGAAAGGCAGCGGGATCGGGGGCAGAGGCATCGCCACGCACCTGATCGACCAGCAGCACATAACCGGGGGCTGGTGCGGCGATCTCGGTGTGGATGTTGTATTTTGACAGATCCAATGCGCGAAGACGCTCTATTCCCTGTCTTGCCCGCAGCAAAAGGTTCGAATCGTCTAAGGGATGGGTGGCAAGAAGATGCTCCATATCCGAAGGTGCGCTGCCATCGAACTGCACGCCGCGCCCATCGATCAGCAGGCCCAGCGGTGCATCACCCGCCCGTCCGGGGCGGATGGAGCGCAGGAAGGCATCTTCAATCCGCACCACCGGCACGCCGCGCCGCGCGGCCACCGCCAGCCCGCGCGCGGCGCGCGGCGACTGGCCCCAGACCACCACGCCATCGGCGGGACCGGGCAGGCCAAGGCGCAATTCATGCCCGGCCAGTTCCAGAATGCGCCGCACCCGGCGCTGCCACAGAAAGCCGCCGGAAAAATAAAACAGCCGCCGGGGCAGGGGCCCGACGGCTGTTTCAATCAGGTCAGCGGCCACCTAGCCGCCCGCATTGGCCAGCGAGCTTGCGGTGCCCGTGGCGCCGGTGATCGCGGAAAGCGTCTTTTGCCACTGAACATAGGGCGCTTCGGTCACATAAACCGTGTCGCCGTCGCGAACCAGAAAGTCGCGCGCTTCGAACAGGCCGGTCGGCTGGGTCAGATCCAGCACATAGACCATGCGCTGATCGCCGGTCAGATCCTTGCGGCCAAGGACGGCATTGGCAATCTCTGCCGGTTCATTGCGCAGGACGAAAACGCCGGTCGGATCGGCGGTGGCCGTATTCAGGCCGCCGACGATGGCAAGCGCCTCAAGCGCCGAAAGATTCTGGTTCTTGAACGGAACGCGGCTTTGCTGGCCAGTTGCACCCAAGGCCACAAAGGCACGGTTGTCGGGTTCGACGGTCACGATATCGCCGGGGCGCAGCGCGATATCCAGCGACGGGTTGGCGTAAAGATCACGCAGCCAGACCTTGCCCGATTTGTTGCCGCGCGTGACGCGGACAATCGCGATATCGGGTTCGATCGACACGCCACCCGCCTTGGCCAGCATGGCCGACAGGGTGCGCGTGCCGCGTTCGATGGGAAACACCCCCTGCGCGCCGACAGAGCCGGACATGGTGACGGTCGAGCCGTCACCCGCCACGCGCTGCACCTGCACCTGCGGGTCGGGGGTTTGCGTATCCAGCTTACGGGTGATGATCTGGCGCAGGCCGTCGGGCGTCTGCCCCGAAGCCTTCACCTTGCCGGCATAGGGCACGAAGATATAGCCTTGCCCGTCCACCTGCAACTCTTGCAGTTGCGACACGCGCTGGCCGGTGTTGCCCAAAAGCGGGTCGTCCTTGACGTTTTCAAAGATCGTCAGGCCCAGCCGGTCACCCGGTGAGATGACATCCGACCCGATGACGCCCGCGTTCTGGAACCCGGAGGAAAAGCCGAAGGCGGGTGTGATCGAGGTGACCCGCGTCACCCGCGAATTCACCGTGACGATGAAGGCATCGCCCTTTTTCAACACGGAGCCTTGAAAGATTTCCCGCTTTGTCGGGCCAGACCGGGGCAGACCGCAGCTTGCGGTTGCCGCGACAAGCGCGACAAGGGCCACGGCTTTCGCCGCCCTTGAGGTAATAATGCGCACTGCTCGCACTCCTTATCTGGAGTTTGTCTCAACTTTTGACGGCAAACCTACAGAAAGGCGGAACAAATTGCCAGCGCGACGTTTCACGACCGACTGACGACACGCAACTGTTGCCTTGGTGCCGCTTTTCCGGCGGTCAGCGCGTCATAGGGGTCTTCGGGTTGCAGCAGCATGTCCACAACCTGTCGCAGCAGATCGCGCCGCGCCCGCGAACTGTAGAAGCCGCCGGGGATCTGGCTGGTTTCCAGCAGGTAGTGGCGATAGTCGCGGTAGGCTCGGCTGTCGGGGCGGCTGGCTTGGGCAAAGAAGTCTGGCAGCGGCTGGGACGAGACGAATTCGGGCTTGGCATAGACCGCATCGCCGAACACCTTGAGCGGCAGGCCGCGCCACAGAACCTGTTGGCCTGCGGTGGAATTCACCGTCACAGCGCTGCGCGCCTGATTGAGCAGCCCGGCCAGTTTGCCGCCGCGCACCCAATGCACCCGGTCGGCCACGCCATAGGCCCGCGCCAACCGGCGCAAGGTGGCCCGCATCGGGGCGCGGCCATCCTCCAGCGGATGTGCCTTGAAGACGATGTGGTGATGCGGCGCTGCGCCCCTGGCAAAGCCGTCCAGGACCACATCGATAAATTCGGTCATCGAGCGGAAGGGTGAGTGCATCCGGAAGCTGGCATCATGTTCCAGTTGCAGCA
>CALRKX020000367.1:0-3435 GCA_943368305.1 Erythrobacter sanguineus | reverse complement strand
ATCGTATTGGCCGCCGCCTCCTCGCCCTCTGGCACATCAAGCACCCGGTAGCCGGCAAAGCAGCCAGTGGCGGACAGGCGCGGGGTGGAAAGGATCGTTTCACCGTCCAGCAACGAGCAATCGGTCTTGAAATGCAAGACGCCGGGCGGGGTATGCACTTCGCGCACCGGCCATGCCCAATCGGCAAGCAACCCGGCCAGTTCCGCGATCCCTTCGCCATTCGTGCGGGCAGAGCGGCCGACCAGAACTTCGGTCTCGGTCACCAGAATATCACCGCCCTCGATATGGCTGGCCTGCCCCGCGACATTGCGGACGCTGCCATAAAGTGCTGCTAGGTGCGGTGCCATTTCCGCCGCCTCGCCCAGACGGGTCGGCGCACCGGGGCGCATGATAACCGCGCCCTGCGGCAGACACAGCGCGGTATCTTCGACAAAGACGCTGTCGGGATAATGCGGCAGCGCGGGCAGCACCGTCACCTCGGCCCCGGCAGAGCGCAAGGTGGCGACATAATCGGCATGATGCGCCAGCATCAGTGCCAGATCAGGGCTGCCTGTATCCACGGCGCGCAAACCATGGGTTATCGAGGCCGCAGGCAAGCGGCAGATCGCATGGGTGAAACGAAAGGAATGATCGGACATGATCTAGGGGTAAGCCGCCCACAAGATCGGCGCAAGCCCCTCGTGCGGGCGCTGACCAGCCTGCGGAGCGCGCGCTAGATCGACAGGCTGGCCAGCAAATCCCCGGCCAGAATGGCACCCACGATCAGGGCGGCAACGATCAGCTTGACGGTGTTGCGGGTCATGCGGGTCCTCCGAACCTGAAATCTTGTTCAGACGAGATGGGGGCCAAGGGCATCAATTGCAATCAGACCCAAAGTGAATATGCGATTTCAAAAGGATGCAGGCCAAATCTGGATGACCGCCTTCTGAACGCAAGCCCTGGTTGCAGGGCGCTGTTCGCAGCAGAATACCCGTTATTCCGGCGGCATTGGCCATAGGATCGCCCCTGCGACCAATACCCAAGGCCTGACACACGTTTCGATTGCGCGCCCAAATTTGAAAACCTATCTCTGTGACATGCAGTTTTTCCAAACGGCTGGAGCAGTCCATGAAGATCCTTTTCTGGAACTGTGCAGGCACCAAGAGCGACCATTACGGCCATATGAGTGAGGCGACCACGCTGCTGCCAGCCACAGGTGCCGATGTCATCGTTATAGGAGAGGTGCACAAAGGCTATCGCAGGGTGATGCGGGACGAAGGCTCGCGCCACCGCAATCATGTGCCTGGCAGGTGGCAACACTACAGCATCATCAAGCCCGACAAGGCATTGGGCACCTATCTGCCGGGGCGGTCCGGCGATCCTGCAAATCAAAAGCGATATCTGGTTCTGGTGCGGACCGGCATTGCCTGCAACGCCTTCTATGTCCCCTCTGGTGCGCCACGGCCTGCGGTCGTGATCGACCTCGTGCAAGGCCAAGGGTCGATCTTTCGCATCATGGCGATCCACGCCCCCTCTGTCAGCAGCACTTACAAACCGCAGGCAAAGGCCATTCAGACCGCTTTGGGAAACATCCAGGATCTGGGGCAAGACATACGGTCCAGACTGCCGAACCTGATTTTGGGCGATGTCAACATCAACACCCAGAACAACGCGCAAACCACCGGGTTCATGACCTACAGGACTCTGCCGCAGGTCGCATCCATCGATGCCTATTACCGGCCTCTGATCCCCGCGAATCCGACGCACCGCAAGCCGAGCGGCGCATGGAACACGCTTGACTGGGCTCTGGTTCCGAATGCCAGTCCGGCAGATGCCTATTCCATACAGAATTACAATATGCCCGAGGATCTGGAGCCCGACATGATGGACACCGATGACGACGATCCGATGGATGTCGATCAAAGTTACAGGGGGATCGGTGCCCTCACCCAAAAATCCGATCACATGGCAATTCTTGTGACCACGCCGTAACTTTCCGCCCGACGAAAAGTAAACTTAAAAGTTCATATTGACCGGCCCGTCACCATGACGGATGATCAGATCTCTTTGCAAAAGGTGCTGCCATGCGTTCCGCCGTCCTGTTGGCCTGTTGCCTTGCTACAGCCCCTGCCTATGCCGAACCTCTGCTGCCGGTCGAAATCGTGGTGGCCCATACCGGCACCGTGGTGAAGGATTTCGCCCTGGCCGGCACGTTGGAGGCGACCGACAGCTATCCCGCCTCGTTCCGCGATGGCGGGCGGGTGATCGCGATGGCGGCGGATGTCGGCGACCGGGTGGCCAAGGGGGCCGTGGTGGCGCAACTGGACCCGACGCAGGCCGAAGGCGCGTTGCGCGGGGCAGAGGCGGGCCTGCGCGGAGCCGAAGCAGCGCTGTTGCAGGCCGGGCTGGCGCGTGACCGGGCGCGCGGCTTGTTGCAGCGCGGCAGCGGCACGCAGGCAGAGCTGGACGCGGCGATCGAGGGCTGGCTGGGCGCGCAGGCACAACGCGATCAGGCGCAGGCCGCGCTGACCAAGGCGCAGCGCGCCATGGATGACACCACCTTGCGCGCGGTCGAGGATGCCATCGTCACCGCCCGCAACGCCGAACCGGGCCAGGTGGTGGGCGCCGGGCAGGCCGTGCTGCAACTGGCCGTCGCCGCCGGTCGCGAGGCGGTGTTTCTGGCCCCCGACGGCATCGACCTTGAATCCTATCTGGGCGAGACGCTGACCCTGTCACCGATCGACCAGCCCCATATCACCTTTGCCGCCGTTCTCAGCGAGGTGTCGCCCATCGTGGCCCAGAACGGCACCGTGCGGGTCAAGGCGCGGGTTGGCACCGGCCTGCCTGATGACCTGCCGATCGGCACCGCGATTGTGGGCCATGCCAAATTCAGCGACGGCGCGCGCATCGTGCTGCCATGGACGGCGCTGACCGCCACTGCCAATGGCCCTGCTGTCTGGACGCTGGACAAGGACAACACTGCACAGCTCACATCGGTCGATGTCAGCGGCTATGGCGACCAGACCATTGAAATCGCAAGCGGACTGGCCGAGGGCGCGCGTGTCGTCGCCGCCGGTTCGCAAATGCTTTACCCCGGACGGGCGGTTGTGGCCGCAGAGGTGACGCAATGAAACGGCTGGCGCTTTTCCTGCTGATGCCGCTGCCCCTTTGGGCCGAAACCCCGCCGCCGGCGCGCCCGGTGGTGACCGAGATCGTCATCGCCGATCCGACCCGCCAGCGCAGCTTTCCCGGCGTGATCGCGGCGGAAACCCAGACGGTTCTGGCGTTTCAGACTCTGGGGCGGCTGGCGACGCTGCCGGTTTCGCCCGGTGACATGGTGCGCAAGGGCGATGTCGTGGCGACGCTGGATCAGGTGACGCTGCAAGAAGATGTCGAGGCCGCCGAAGCCGCCGCCAATGCGGCAGGCGCGCAGGCCGATTTTGCGCTGCAAAGCCT
>CALRKX020000366.1:0-3455 GCA_943368305.1 Erythrobacter sanguineus | reverse complement strand
GCACAACTCGCGGAAGACAAGGGCGGCGGCGCGAGCTTGCCAGTCGGCATGGCTGAACAGGGCAGGGTCACTCATCACCGGGAACTCCGTAAGAGGGGGCTTGGCTCGGGTCTTCGGCGCGCTGGACATAGGCGGCCATCTGCGGGCGGTACTCAGTCCAGGCGGCGCGCAACTGCCCGATGGGGTCGTCCGACCAGTCGATCCGCAGATCAACCAGCGGCCAGGACAGGCGGTCGGCAATCTTCAGGCCCGCCGAATGCACCGGCCCGGCCTCGCCGCCTGTAGCCAACCCGGCCTCAAGCGCCGCCATAAGACGGTCGCCCAGATGGCCGGTGGCCGCCTCGAACGCCAAGACCATCCGCGCCGGAACATCGGCATTCGCCAAAAGGTTGCCACCCGCAGCGCAATCGGCTCCGCGCGCTTCGTTCCAGATGCCCAACACGTTGGGACCAGAGTGGATCGCCACCCCGCCCATACGGTCCACCACAAGTAGCTGGCGATAGGCGATGTGGCTGCGCCCCGTGACCACGGTGGCAAGGGCGGCCTGCGCCTCCATTCCGTCCTGCAAGCGGTCCAGCAGGATCGGCCCAAGGCCGGGGTCCGTGATGTTCTGGCTGGCCACCGCCCCCACGCCTGCGCGCACATGCGCACATCGCGCCGCAACCGCCGGAGAGGATGAAGAGATCACCATGCCGAATTGCCCGGTCCGGGCGCAGCGGGCGACAAGCGAAAAGGTCATGGGCAGCCCCTGTGGCAAAGGCCGGGGGCGCTTCGCCCCCCGGACCCCCAGAGGATATTTAAGCCAGTATGAAAGGCCTTGGCTGCTTTCATACTGGTGAAAATATCCCACGGGGGTCCGGGGGTGTGAAACCCCCGGTGTTGGAACGGTTCAGTCGGGAATGACGGCCGTGGCGTCGATCTCGACCAGCCAGTCGGGGCGGGCAAGGGCCACCACGGTCAGGCCGGTGCAGACCGGATGCACGCCTTTGATATATTCGCCCATCGTCCGATAGACCGGCTCACGGTGGCGCACGTCGGTCAGATAGACCACCAGCTTGACCAGATGCTCCATCTTGCCGCCGGCCTCTTCGATCAGTTGCTTGATGTTGCCCATGACCTTGTGGGTCTGCGCGACCGGATCAGGGCTGCCCAGATTTTCTGACGTATCAAGGTCTTGCGGGCAGGCACCGCGGAACCACAGCGTCGTGCCGCCTTTGGTGGCGACCAGGTGGCAGAGGTCATTGTCAAGGTTCTGCTCGGGGTAGGTGACCTTGGTGTTGAACTTGCGATATCGGGTGATGGTCATGGTTTGGGTCTTTCGCGCGTTTGAAGGAGGGAATCAGGCGGGCTTGCCGGGGCCGGAATAGGCAAGGTAGCTGCGCTGCTTGGCGATATGGTCGGCGACCAGCTTGGCGTCATGCCAGACACCCCAGATGAACGACGATCCGCGCCGCGTCTGATAGGGTTGGCCAAGGAAATAGATGCCGGGTTCGGCACCGATGCCGCGAACATGGCGCGGGCGGCCATTTTCATCGACGGCAGCAGTTTTCAGCCACGAAAAATCAACCGCAAAGCCGGTGGCCCAGATGATCGTGGTCACCCCGGCCTTTGCCAGATCGAGCGACCGCAGCGGATGCATCATGCAATCGGGGTCGGGGCCAATTTCGCGGGCTTGCGGTTCTTCGGGAAGCGCAATGCCGTTGCGGGCTGCCCAGGCGTCGGCCTCGTCCAGCAGCGCCAGGTAATTGGCGTCGCCCCGGTTCACGTTGCGCGTCAGGTCATCGGCGAAGGTCAGGGTGCCGTTGGCAAAGCCCTCGGTCCGGCCGACCAGCACCATACCCTGCGCCGCCAGCTTGCGGAAATCGACCGTGTGCCCGCCTTGCGCGCCTGACACGGCGATGGTGGTATGGTCGGCACCGGGGGTCGCCTCGCTGTCCCACTTGTTCAGAACACCCAGCCACCAGCAGAAATCGCGGCCACGATAGGCGCGCGGCGGCCGGTCATGCGGGCCGACCGACAGATAGACCTTGCGACCCGCCTGCATCAGTTCCTCGGCAATCTGGGTGCCGGAAGAGCCGCAGCCCACCACCAGCACCGCCCCAGGGGCCAGTGCGCCCGGGTTGCGATAGGCGGTGGAGTGCATCTGCGTCAGCCCGGCTGTTTCCGGCACCAGTGCGGGGATCACCGGTTTCTGAAACGGGCCGGTGGCAGCGATCACATACTCAGCCTCGATCACGCCGGTCGGGGTTTCAACCCGAAACCCCGGGCCCGAGGCGTTGCGCGTGACGGAGGTCACTTCTATCCCGGTGCGGATCGGGGCGGCGAATTTCGTGGCATAGGCAACCAGATAATCGGCGACGCCCTCTTTCGGCACGAAGGCGTCGGGATCACCCGCAAAGTCGAGGCCGGGAAAGCGGTCATGCCAGGCGGGGCCGTTGGCGACCAGCGAGTCCCACCGCTCGGACCGCCAGCGTTCGGCGATGCGGCTGCGCTCCAGCACCAGATGCGGCACGCCATGGCGGGTAAGATGCTCGCTCATCGCGACCCCGGCCTGACCCGCACCGACGATCAGTGCTTCGACTTTCTCGACGGACATTTCCTTGGTCCCCTTGTGATTGTCTGGGGAGCGTGCAGGAAGCTGGCTATGGAATAAAGTAATTGGTTCCGCAGTTCGGATTAGTTTTTAACTAACCTGAGTGACTTGCAAGAATCTGCTGAACGCAGCCGAACCTTGGCGTCTGGCCCCTTGGGATCCAGATCAAACAGCTCTGGTCGGGCACATAGAAACCCGCGCCAGGTCTTCTCGGGGAGTTGGCTGATCCGCACCTGATGGCGTGCGTGCATCGCAGCAGCCAGACGGGCAATCATCATGCCTTCGGCGTTGGGGCCATTTTCGACAATAATTTTCTGGATATTGCGGCAAAGCGCATCCGCTGTCTTGGGTTCTGGTTTCTGTGATTTGGCCTTTGCTGTCGCATCCACCACCAGCGCGATTTTCGGGGCCGGCCGGGCCGCTGCCGGGTCAATCTGATGGAATGTCGTGCAGGCGGCGCGGAAGGCCGAGGGCGCCTTGGCCTCGCCGATTCCCATAACCGAAAGGCCATGCCGCCGCAGCCGGTGGGCGAGTTCGGTAAAATCTGCATCAGAGCTGACAAGGACAAAGCCTTCGATTCCTGCCGTCAGGGCCAATTCCATGGCGTCGATGGTCAGCAGGAGGTCGGTCGCATTCTTCCCTGTGCCCGAATGAATGAAGCGATAGCCGTCATGGTCTTTCCAGCCAGAGGCCGTCTTTGCATTGCCATAGACCTGCGCAATATCGATCTGGCCCGCCTGTGTGGCGATCTTCCAGATCTGGCACAGGCATGAGGCGGAGATGTTGTCGCCATCAACCAGCAGGGCAATTCTGACTGTCATCGGAAGACCACGCGAATCCAACTCATCCAGTAAGTATCGCG
>CALRKX020000365.1:0-3458 GCA_943368305.1 Erythrobacter sanguineus | reverse complement strand
TGCAAATGTCTGCGGGCTGACCGGCATCCACTATTTCCTCGACGCCTCGACCCGGACCCTGATGGACATTCGGGTGCAGCTTTCCAGTTGTGTGCCCTCGACCCATATGGAAACCACCGGCGCGCGGCTGGAGGCGGCGGATCTGTTGCCCCTGATGGACCATCCGCGCAACATCGGTCTGGCGGAGTTCATGAACTACCCCGGCGTGCTGATGCAGGACGCGGGCTGCATGGCCAAATTGCAGGCGTGGAACGGGCGGCATATCGACGGCCACGCCCCCTTGCTGCGCGGGAATGACCTGAACGGCTACCTCTCGGCCGGCATCCGCACCGAGCATGAGGCGACCGGCTATGACGAGGGGCTGGAAAAGCTGCGCAAGGGGATGCGGGTGCTGATCCGCGAAGGGTCGGTGTCGAAAGATCTGCATGCGCTGGTGGGCCTGCTGACCGAACGGCATTCGCCCTATCTGTGCCTGTGCACCGATGACCGTAACCCTTTGGATATTGCCGAACATGGCCATCTGGACTGGATCATCCGCACCGCGATTTCCCTTGGCGCGCCACCCTTGGCGGTTTACCGCGCCGCCAGCCTGTCGGCGGCCGAGGCCTTTGGCCTGAAGGACCGCGGGCTGATCGCGCCGGGGCGGCGGGCGGATATTGCGGTGATCGACGCGCTGGAAAGCTGCCACGTCAGCGCCGTTTACGCCGGCGGAGTCGAGGTGACCGAAGACGCCTTTGCCGCGCGGCAGGTGATCCCCCCAGTGGCACGCCATTCGGTCAAGGCGCGGGCGGTGACGGCCGATAGTTTCCGCACAGGCGGCAACCGGGTGGAAACCCCGGTGATCGGCATTCTGCCCGGTAAGATCATCACCGAACATCTGACCTATGACATTGCGCCCGTGGATGGCGACAAGCGCCCCGATCTGGCGCGCGACCTGATCAAGATCGCCGTGGTGGAACGCCATGGCGTGAACGGCAACATCGCCACGGGGTTTGTGAAAGGCTTCGGGTTGCAACGCGGTGCCATCGCCTCGACCGTCTGCCATGACCATCACAACATCGCCGTGGTCGGCGCCGATGCCGGTGACATGGCGGTGGCGGCAAACCGGCTGGGGCAGATTGAGGGCGGGTTTGTCGTGGTCGAAGGGGGCCGCGTGCTGGCCGAACTGGCGCTGCCTGTGGCGGGGTTGATGAGCCTGAAGCCGTTCGAGGCGGTGCATCAAGAGCTGATCACCCTGCGCGCGGCGGCGAAATCGCTGGGCGTGGTGCTGGAGGAACCCTTCCTGCAACTGGCGTTTCTGGCGCTGCCAGTCATCCCGCATCTGAAGATCACCGATCACGGGATGGTCGATGTCGATAAGTTCGAGGTGATACCCTAGCGGGGGTGTATAAATGGCTGTGCATGCGAAGCACGCACTACGGGCGTCGTTGTAGGGCGCGTGATTTCACGCACCACTTCACCATGAAAAAGGGCCGCCCGACAGGACGGCCCTTTGGTCATTTCAAGCGGGATCAGGCCTTGATCAGACCCATCGCTTCCAATTTCAAAATCACCTCATGCGCGCAGGCATCCACATCGGTTCCTGTGGTATCGATGCGCAGCTCGGGCTTTTCCGGGGCCTCATAGGGGTCGGAAATGCCGGTGAATTCCTTGATCTTGCCTTCACGGGCCAGCTTGTACAGGCCTTTGCGGTCACGCTTTTCGCATTCCTCGATGCTGGTCGCCACATGGACTTCGATAAAGGCACCATAGGCTTCGATCATCTCGCGCACGGCGCGGCGGGTGGCGGTATAGGGCGCGATCGGGGCGCAAAGGGCGATGCCGCCGTTCTTGGTGATTTCCGACGCGACATAGCCGATGCGCTTGATGTTGATGTCGCGGTGTTCCTTGGAGAACCCCAGTTCCGACGACAGATGCTTGCGCACCACATCGCCATCCAAGAGCGTGACCGGCCGGCCGCCCATCTCCATCAGCTTGACCATCAGCGCGTTGGCGATGGTGGACTTGCCCGAACCGGACAGGCCGGTGAAGAAGACGGTAAAGCCCTGCTTGTCGCGCGCCGGGCTGGTCTTGCGCAGTTGGGTCACCACCTCGGGGAACGAGAACCATTCCGGGATGTCCAGCCCTTCACGCAGACGGCGGCGCAGTTCGGTGCCGGAAATATCCAGCACGGTGGAGCCTTCGGGGATTTCATTCGCCGGGAAATATTGTGCTTTTTCTTGCACATAGACCATGTGTTTGAAATCAACCATGGTCACACCGATCTCGGATTCCAGCGATTTGAACAGGGTCTGCGCGTCATAGGGGCCATAGAAATCCTGACCCTGACTGTTCTTGCCGGGGCCGGCATGGTCGCGGCCGACGATGAAATGGGTCACGCCGTGGTTCTTGCGGATCAGGCCGTGCCAGACCGCCTCGCGCGGGCCACCCATGCGCATCGCCAGACCCAGCAGCGACATCGTGGTGGTGGATTGCGGATACTTGTCGATCACCGCCTCATAGCAGCGGACGCGGGTAAAGTGGTCCACGTCGCCGGGTTTGGTCATGCCGACGGTCGGGTGAATCAGCAGGTTGGCCTGGGCCTCGCGCGCGGCGCGGAAGGTCAGTTCCTGATGGGCGCGGTGCAGCGGGTTGCGGGTCTGGAAGGCGACGATCTTCTGCCAGCCCAGCTTGCGGAAATAGGCACGCAATTCATTCGGCGTGTTGCGGCGGGCTTTGAAGTCATAGTGGACAGGCTGCTGAATGCCGGTGACAGGGCCGCCCAGATAAACCTTGCCTGCGGTGTTGTGCAGATAGTTCACGGCAGGGTGGGCCAGATCATCGGCGCCAAACACCTTTGCCGCCTCGTTCGATTTGTTCGGCACCCATTTGTCGGTGACCGACAGGATCGCCAGAATGACACCTTCGGCATCGCGTAGGGCAATATCCTGACCGGGTTCGATCTTGTCGGCAAAAGCCTCGTTCACATCCAGCGTGATGGGCATCGGCCACAGTGTGCCATCGGCCAGGCGCATGTTTTCGACGACGCCGTTGTAATCCTCTTCTGACAGGAAGCCCTTGAGCGGGTTGAACCCGCCGTTCATCAACAGTTCCAGATCGCAGACCTGACGCTGGGTCAGATCCCACGACGGCAGGCCACCGGCCTCGACCTTCAGCTTCTGGGCGGATTCGTAGGAAACATAAAGCTCCGGGATCGGAGCGTGATTTGAAAGGGCCATGGCCATGCTCGCTTGTGCTGCCTGAGAGGGGCGGGGTCGCCGTTTGGCGCGGAATTAGCGATGGAATGGGGCGAGATTCAAGCGAAACAGCGCAGTTCAAGTGGGAAAAGGCGGTTTTCCGGCTGGGATGGCGGCGCGTGGATCGGCGTTGCGTTGGCAGGGGGTGCGGCGCGAAAATGTTCCACTGCCCGGCTGGAATGCGGAAAACCGCGCCGCTGGCATGACAACAGATCGGGCGTG
>CALRKX020000364.1:0-3469 GCA_943368305.1 Erythrobacter sanguineus | reverse complement strand
CCCGTCTGCCCCCAGCACCACGGCCAGCGGGTTCCCGGCATAGCGGCGGGTGGTAAACACATCCAGCGTGTGAAAGTCCAGCATCACGCCTCTCCGGTTTGCAGCCGCTTGAACATCTTGGCAATCCGCCCGGCCTCGGCCTCGATTCCCCAGGGGGCGTTCACAATGAACATGCCGGTGCCGATCATCTTGTGGCCGTCCTTGGCAGGCGGGAAATGCAGTTCCTGGCGGAAGGCATCGGGGAAGGCCTCGGTCAGCGCGCGCAGCATCGGGCCATGCGCGCCACTGGTCAAAAGCGGATACCACAGCGCCAGAATACCCACGTTCCACTTGCGCGCCAGTTGCACCATTACACGGGGAATGGTGTCGTAATCGGCCTTCACCTCATAGGGCGGGTCGATCAGCAGCAGCCCCCGGCGCGGGGTGGGCGGCGTGATCGCCATCGCCAACTCCAGCCCGTCGCGCCGCTGGATATGCGCGCCCCAGTCGCCCAAGGTTTCTACCAGCGCGGCATGTTCCTGCGGATGAAGCTCTGCCAGATGCACGGTATCCTGCTCTCGCAGGGCCATCGCGGCGACCAGAGGTGAGCCGGGATAGGCCGTGGCCCCATAGCGCGCGCGCACCGCCTCCAGTGTGGTGCGATAGGGGTGGCGGCGGTTGAAATGCGGCTCCAGCAGGGTCACGCCCGCCGCCGCCTCGCCCGTCTTCAGCGCCGCCTCGCCGGCAAGGTCATACAGGCCCCGCCCGGCATGGGTTTCGATATAGGACAGGGGTTTGTCCTTTTGGGTCAGGTATTCCAGCATCCAGGCCAGAAGCGCGTGCTTCTGGACATCGGCAAGGTTGCCTGCGTGATAGGCGTGTTGATAGGACAGCATGGGACGGGCGTAGCCGGGATTTGGCGGCTGGGCAATGTTATGGTGCGTGAAATCACGCACCATTGCCGGTCACGGCACCGGCGCCCAGATCACATCGTCGATCCTTGGCGCTCCGGTGGCCAGCATCACCAGCCGGTCAAACCCCAGCGCGATGCCGCTGGCGGCGGGCATATCGGCAAGGGCGGCCAGAAAATCCTCATCTATCGGATAGGTCTCGCCATAGACGCGGGCTTTCTCGGCCATTTCGGCCTGAAAGCGCAGGCGCTGTTCGGCGGGGTTGGTCAACTCGCCGAAACCATTGGCCAGCTCTACCCCGCAGGCATAAACCTCAAACCGTTCGGCCACGCGCGGGTCATCTGGGGTGCGGCGGGCAAGAGCGGCCTCGGCGGCGGGATAGCGGTCCAGGATGGTGACGCGGCCCATGCCAAGATGCGGCTCCACCCGGTCGACCAGCACGCGGGAGAGAAGATCAGACCAGGTGTCGCCCTCGCGCACGGTAAGGCCCACCGCCACCACCTGTGCAGCCAGCGCCTGCCTGTCCGGCTCTCCGTCCGCGCCAAGGGTCGCCAACAGGTCGATGCCCGCATAACGCGAAAACCCCGCGGCCACGGACAGGCGTTCCGGTTCCAGCGCCGGGTCACATGAATGCCCGCGGAACCGCAACCGATCCGCCCCCGTCACCTGCACCGCCAGCCGCAGGAATGCCATCGTATCGGCCATCAGCACCCCGTAGGCCTCGGCCACGCGATACCATTCCAGCATGGTGAACTCTGGCGAGTGCAGCGCGCCCCGTTCCCGGTTCCGCCAGACATGGGCAAAGGCGGCGATCCGGGTTTCGCCCGCCGCCAGCAGCTTTTTCATCGCAAACTCGGGCGAGGTGTGCAGATACATCTGCCGCGATGCTCCGTCATCGGCCAGAGCAACCGTGCCAAAGGCATGCAGATGCGCCTCGTTTCCCGGTGAAATCGCCAGTGCGGCCGGGTCCACCTCGGTAAACTCCCGCTCGGCCAGCCAGCCGCGAATGCCGGCCTGAATGCGGTTGCGGGCCAGCAACAGCGGCCTGCGATCGGCGTGCCGACCCTTGTCCCACCAGCTTGTCGTCATGTTTTATGCCTTTCGGCTGGAAATCCGGGCCAAGATGCGCTAACCGCGCCGTCAATCGCGCGTCCCATTAGGACGGCGGACCGAAAACCACAAGGAACACATCCCGTGAAAGTCATCGCCTCGTCCCTGCGCAAGGGCAATGTCGTCGAGATGGACGGCAGGCTCTATGTCGTCCTCCTGGCCGAAACCTATCGCCCCGGCAAGGGCACGCCCACCACCAGCGTGGACATGCGCCGCATCTCGGACGGGGTGAAGGTGTCGGAACGCTGGAAGACCACCGATCAGGTCGAAAAGGCCACGGTGGACGAGCGCGACTATGACTTCCTTTACCAGGATGGCGAAGGCTTCCACTTCATGCAGCCCGAAAGCTATGATCAGGTCGTGGTGTCCGAGGATGTCATGGGCGCCAACAAGGCCTACCTTCAGGAAGGCATGCGTTGCTATGTGAAAACCTTTGACGGCGCCCCGATCGCGATTGAAGTGCCGCAAAAGATCACGGTCGAAATCGCCGAGACCGAGCCCGTGGTGAAGGGGCAGACCGCCTCGTCCAGCTACAAGCCCGCGATGACCAACACCGGCCTGCGGGTGATGGTTCCGCCCCATATCGGGGCTGGCACCCGTATCGTCATCAACACCGATGACGACAGCTATGTGGAACGCGCCAAGGACTGACGCTTTGCGCGGTGCGTGAAATCACGCACCCTACCCCTATACCCCCGGTGCCGCAGGGCGCCGGGGGTATTCTTTTGACCGTCACGACAGGTGGCGCGGTTTCTGCTATTCTTGCCCCTACGAACGGACTGGGAGGGGAAACCATGACTGCCATGAACGTCGTCCACATGCGGGTAAAGCCGGGGCAAGAGGAAGAGTTCATCCGCATCCACCGCGATATGTCGATGGAGCCGATGAAAGGCGCGATCAGCTTTTCGTTGGTCCGCTCGGGCGAGCGCAGCTTTGTCATCGTCGGGGAATGGGAGTCGCTTGATGCGATGGCCGGTGCCCGAAGCGCAATGATCGCCAACCTTGATCGTCTGCGCCCGATCTTGGAGGATCTGGGCGGCGGCCGGGGTGTGACCGAACCCTGGTCGGGCGAAGTGGCCTTGCAGCGGCGCGGCTAGCCGTCAGTTTCCGCGCGCGCAGGAACTGCCATCGACCTTCAGGATGCCCTTGGGCCGGTAATTTGCTATGGCCGTGCGCGCGGCAAGGCCGATCAGACAGGCCAGCTCATCCTCGCGGTCACCATTTGGTGTCATCAGACTGGCCCGCACG
The DNA here is from genome assembly GCA_943368305.1 of Erythrobacter sanguineus. Lineage (GTDB taxonomy): Bacteria > Pseudomonadota > Alphaproteobacteria > Rhodobacterales > Rhodobacteraceae > Fuscibacter. Next base: position 221 of record CALRKX020000364.1, on the reverse strand, counting down.
CCAAACACCGGCGTGCCATCATAGGGCAGGCTGGTTTCGCCCGGCGAGATGCCGACGGTGACCGACAGGGTATAAAGCCACTCTTTCCCCTGTGCCGTCTTGACCCATTGGCCCACATCACTTTCGGGCACCACATTCACCACCACATCCGCGCCCGGCCCGTTCTTGGCCGTCATGCCCGAATGGCGCATCGCCTTGGCCAAGGGCGGCAGGAGGTATTC
>CALRKX020000363.1:0-3479 GCA_943368305.1 Erythrobacter sanguineus | reverse complement strand
GCAAAGGCTGCGACTGGATCGTGGCCAATGACGTATCGCCCGAAACCGGCATCATGGGCGGGGCGGAAAACGCGGTGACGCTGATCACCGCGAAAGGCGCAGAGACCTGGCCGCGCATGGCCAAGGATCAGGTCGCCCGCCAGCTTGCCACCCGTATCGCCGGGGCGCTGGCATGACACCCGAGGTTCAGGTGATCTGGGAAGACTGGGCCGACCGCGCCCTGCCGCTGCCAGCCTATCAGACCGCAGGATCGGCGGGCGCCGACATCTGCGCCAACCTGCCACCCGAGCTGCGCGCCGGGGGCATCACGCTGAACCCGATGGAGCGGATGGTGGTGCCCACCGGCCTGCGCGTGGCGATTCCGGCGGGGTTTGAAATGCAGATCCGCCCCCGGTCGGGCCTTGCCACCCGCCATGGCATCACCCTGCCCAACACCCCCGGCACCATCGACAGCGATTATCGCGGCCCCTTGGGCGTGGCCTTGGTGAACCTTGGCCCTGCCCCCTACACCATTCACCACGGCGACCGTGTGGCGCAATGCGTCATCGCCCCCGTGCTGCAAGCCGCCTACCGCGTGGTCAAGGCGCTGGATGAAACCGACCGGGGCAGCGGCGGTTTCGGCTCTACCGGGTTCCGCTGATGTTGATGCTGGGCCTTATGGCGGCGCTGTGGGGCTTTGGCTGGGCCTTCGGGCTGCCGTCGCGGCTGCGGGTGCAGGGTGTCATTCTGCTTTGGGCGGCGGCCATTCTGGCGCATCTGGCGTTGCCAGAAGACAGCCCGCTGCGCCAGACCATCGGCGGATCGGCGGCCAGTTGGCTGGTTCTGGGCTGGGCGGCGGTTCTGCTGCTGGCCTACCGCGCCGTCCTGCAACGGCTGAAGACCCGCGCGGCACCGGCCCCCGCGGTGCAGCAAGGCCCGTTCCGTGACGCGGAACTGACCCGCTATGCCCGCCACATCCTGCTGCGCGAAATCGGCGGGCCGGGGCAGTTGCGGCTGAAAGAGGCGAAGGTGCTGGTGATTGGCGCGGGGGGACTTGGCTCTCCGGCGATCCTGTATCTGGCGGCGGCGGGCGTGGGCACTCTTGGTGTGATTGACGACGATGTGGTCGAGGCGTCGAACCTGCAACGCCAGATCATTCACACCGAGGACCGCATCGGCCAACCCAAGGTGCAATCAGCCTATCAGGCGGTGCAGGCGCTGAACCCCTTTGTCACCTTGCGACCCTATCACCGCCGCCTGACCGAAGAGATCGCCCGCGACCTGATTGCCGAGTATGATCTTGTGCTGGATGGCACCGACAATTTCGACACCCGCTATCTGGTGAACCGCGTCTGTGTCGCATTGGGCAAGCCGCTGATTTCCGGCGCAATGACCCAGTGGGAGGGGCAGGTTTCGCTGTATCATCCGGCCGCCGGCGCGCCCTGCTATCACTGCGTCTTCCCTGACCGCCCCGCCCCCGGCATGGTGCCGACTTGCGCCGAAGCGGGCGTGGTGGCCCCCCTGCCCGGCATCATCGGTTCCATCATGGCGACCGAGGCGGTCAAGCATCTGACAGGCGCGGGCGAAACGCTGGCGGGGCGGCTGATGATCCAGGATGCGCTTTACGCGGAAAGCCGAGTTGTCGCGGTCAAGCGGCGGGCGGACTGCCCGGTCTGCGGCGGCCACCGCTGACAGATCAGCGGCGCGGGATGCGGGGGATGGAACTGCGCTCGAACCGGTATTGCGCCGGCGGATGCGGCGGTTGGCCCTGATTGGCCTGCCAATAGCCCTTGCCCCCCCGCCGAATCCAGGCCGGAACCGCCAGCAAAAGGCCGCCGACAAAACCGCCGACATGCGCCAGATAGGCGACGCCCCCGCCATCGCTGGGCCCTGACACCCCGCTGACCAGTTGAATGGCAAACCAGACCCCAAGCACGATCCAGGCCGGAATGGCAAAGACGCGGAAAAAGATCACGAAGATGAACAGCACATCGACCCGCGCCTTGGGAAACAGCAAGAGATAGCCGCCCATCACCCCGGCAATCGCCCCAGACGCCCCCACCATCGGCAGGGGCGAGGCGGGATCGGCCCCCACCTGCAACGCCGCCGCCGCCAGCCCGCCCGCAAGGTAGAACAGGGCAAAACGCCCATGGCCCATCTCATCCTCAAGATTGTCGCCGAACAGGTGCAGGAACCACATGTTGCCCAAAAGATGCATCCAGCCACCATGCAGGAACATCGAGGTCAGGATCGTCTCATACCCCTGCCCGGCCATGATGTGCTGTGGCACCAGACCCCAGGTGTAAAAGAACAGGTTCAGCCGGTATTCGTCGGGAATGGTCAGCCAGTAGCCCAGAAAGACCACCACATTGGCGATGATCAGGGCCCAGGTCACATAGGGCGTGCGCCCCGAAGGGTTGTGGTCGCGGATCGGAAACATCGGACAAGGCTGGCGGAACGGGGCGCTGGCGTCAAGCCGCAGCCAACCGAAACAGAGGGGGGCTGTCTGCCCCCCGCTTCGCGCCCCCCGAGGATATTTTAGCCAATGTGAATGGGGTCAGTCCTGCGCCACCTCTGCCAGCAATTGGGCATTGCCGCCCGAAGCGGTGGTGTCGATGCAGATGTGACGCTCCATCACCGCATGACCGGCGTCAGGGGTGTCGGTGATCAGCGGCAAGATCGGCCCCTTGCGGACGGAAAGGGCCTGTGCGCGGACGCGGGCACCGGACGCATCACCCCACCACAGCGCGCCGCCAAATCCTTGCAGCCGGGTCAGCGCGGCGGGGTCCAGCCCCGGCGCCTCGACCGCAAGGCCGCCAAGGGCACGGATCTGTTCGGCCTGCGCCATCGCGGTGGCGGCGGACGGGCCAAGGCACATGATCGGCGGGCGGGCCTGAGTGGTCAGCCGGTTCGATTCGCCGGTCGGGCCGGGCAGAACCTGAGCGCCCTGTGGGGCGGCGGTGCGGGGGCTGCGCAGGGCAGCCTGTGCCTCGGTTTCGGTTGTGATGCGGTCTTCGGCGGCGGCCTGAGGCGCAGGCGAACAGGTAAAGCGGGCCAGATAGGCCGGGCCGCCCGCCTTGGGGCCAGTGCCCGAAAGCCCCTCGCCGCCAAAGGGCTGGCTGCCGACCACAGCGCCGATCTGGTTGCGGTTGACGTAGATGTTGCCGACATGCAGCGCGTCGACCACGGCCTGCACCCGGTCATCGATGCGGGTGTGCAGGCCGAAGGTCAAGCCATAGCCGGTGGCATTCACCGCCTGCACCACACGGTCAATCTGGCCCGCCTTGAAGGTGGCGACATGCAGCACCGGGCCAAAGATTTCGCGAGGCATTTCTTCGATGCCTTTCACCTTCAGCACGGTGGGGGCGATGAAATGGCCCGCCTTGGGTGCGCGCATTTCGCGCAGAACGCGGCCTTCGGCACGGGCGGCGGCGATGTAGGCGGCGATGCCCTCTTGCGCCTCGGCGTCGATCACCGGGCCAACGTCGGTGAACAGATCC
>CALRKX020000362.1:0-3485 GCA_943368305.1 Erythrobacter sanguineus | reverse complement strand
GCCGATCCGCGCTGTCACATTGACCTGGGCTGCATCACAATCCGCCGAATAGGCACGTTCCGCAGTCTGGGTTGTGGCGCAAACCCGCGCGCCTGCACCGATCGTCAGATCAAATTCCAGCCGGTCGCCCGAGGTCAGCCCGCCCGTGGTGTTCAGGAACACCACCTCTGGCACGTCGCCCGCCACGCGCGGCAACATCGCCTTGCCAGAGCCTGCCTGTTGCAGATCGGTCAGCCGCACCACCCCACCACGCAGGGCAAAGCCCGCACGGGCAAGACCCCGGCTGCGCTGCAGGACGATGGGTGGCGATTGGTCGAACATGGTTCCCCCGGATGGGAGAAGCTTGCGGCGCGGTTCGCAGGTTGCCTATGACATCAGCAGCCGCGCCCTGTTGCGCTGGGGCGCGGCTATGCATTCTGCTCAATTTATCGGCAGTCAGCCCATAAAGGGGGCATGTGGCGAACCTTCAGCCAAGCTGCCTTGCCCAAGTCAGATCTGGCCCCAGCGGCACGATGCCATTGGGGTTCAGCGTCTTGATCGAATAGTAGCCAGCCTTGATATGGCTGATCCTGACCGTCTCGGCTACGCCGGGCAGAGCCAGAACCCGTTCAAGATAGGCCTGCAATGCCCGATAGTCGGACAACCGCCGCAGATTGCATTTGAAGATGCCGTGATAGGCGGCATCAAAGCGCACAAGCGTGACAAAGGTGCGGATATCGGCCTCGGTAAAGGCATCGCCCACCAGCCATTTGCGGCCATCGGCCATGACGCCTTCCAGCCAGTCCAGCGTTTCAAAAACCAGCGCGAAGGCCTCGTCATAGGCCAGTTGCGTGGTGGCAAAGCCGGTGCGGTAGACGCCGTTGTTCAGCCCGGGATAGATGCGGTCGTTCAGCGCGTCGATCTGGGAGGCCAGGTCGGCGGGGTACAGATCGGGGCCAGAGGCCAGATCGCCAAAGCCCGAATTCATCATCCGCACGATGTCGGCCGATTCGTTCGAAACGATGGTGTCGGTCTCTTTGTCCCACAGCACCGGCACGGTTGCCCGCCCGTTCACATGGGCATCGGCGCGGGTGTAAAGCTGGTGCAGATAGGTCGCCCCGTGCAGCGGGTCGGCATTTTCGCCAAAGGTCCAGCCTTGCGCCGTCAGCACCGGATCAAGCGCGGTCATGCCGATCACGCCTTCCAGGCCTTTCAGCTTGCGCGCGATCAGCGTGCGGCTGGCCCAGGGGCAGATATAGGCGACATAGAGGTGATAGCGCCCGGCCTCGGCCTTGAAACCGCTGCTGCCATCGGACGTGATCCAGTTGCGAAAGGACGAAACCTGGCGGACAAAGCCGCCCTTGGCGTCCTTGGCCTGAACGGGCTGCCAGTCTTCGGTCCATTTTCCATCGACCAGCATCTTATGCCCCCTTCGCCAGCAGAGTGACCGGGGTGCCCCAGGGATCGGCAAGGGCGGTGCCCCCGGCGCGGGACGAAATTGCTGCCAACTGGTCGGCATCGCCGCGCAACACCAGTTCGGCCAGGCCGGTCACCGGAAAGCTGCGTTGGCCAGCCTCGCGGCTGTTCCAGATATTGGCGCCGATATGGTGGTGGTAGCCGCCAGAGCCGAGAAAACTGGCGCCAGGATAATGTGCGGCCACGGCAAACCCCAACGCGTCGCGGTAAAATTCCTCGGCGCGGGTGACGTTGCCGACTTGCAGGTGAACATGGCCCACAACCTCGCCTTCGGGCGCGCCGGTCCAGGGGCCGTCGGCCTGAGAGGCAAGCTCGTTCAGGTCAAGAGCCAGAGTGTCCATCTTGATGCTGCCATCGGCATTGTACCACGCCATGCGCGGACGGTCGGTGTAAACCTCAATCCCGTTGCCTTCAGGATCGGCCAGATAGATCGCTTCGCTGACAAGGTGATCCGAGGCTCCTTGCAGGGGCAGGCGCGATTCAGCGGCATGGATCAGCCAACGCGCCAGCGACTTGCGGTCGGGCATCAGGAAAGCGGTGTGAAACAGCCCGGCCTCGCGCCGACCGGCGCGGCGGGCCGAGGTATCGGCGCGCAGCTCGACCAGCGTCTTGCCGCCCGCGCCCAGCCGGACGGTTGCCGCATCAGAGGACAGCGTGTCCAGCCCCAGTGCGGATTGGTAGAATTTCGTCATGCCGGGCAGGTCGTTCACGGTCAGCGCGACATGGCCGATTTCAAGCGGGGCGGAAGAGGTGGACATTTCCTTGGTCCTTTCAGGAAAAGGGCCCGGCCAGCGGCCAGGCCCCGATGGATGCAAAGGGTCGGGCGATCAGCCCTTCTTGTCCACGGCAAAGGCGCCCGGCCCGATCAGGGCAAGTGCCGCCGAGACGATGGCCCAGAACAGCGGGTAGTCCCAGCCGCCGCCTGCGTTCGAAAAGGTGAACCCTGCCGAACGGTGGCCGAACCACAGCGCGCCCAACAGAACGAAGGTCAGCACGGCAGAAACGATGCGGGTCTTGTAGCCGAGGATCAGGGCGATACCGCCCGCCACTTCCAGCAGGATCGTGACATAGCCAAGAAAGCCCGGCAGGCCGATCGATTCAAAGAACCCGGCGGTGCCGGCGGGAGTGAAGATGAAAACTTTGATCAGGCCGTGGATCAGGAAATAGACGCCCGAGGTGACGCGCAGCAGCGCCGCGCCAAGATCGGCCTGCGAGGCCGAGGAGAGAGGAGAGGTGGTCATGGCTTGCTCCGAGAAAGCGGTTACGATGGGGAAGAGGTGCTCCCTTCCGAAGCGGAAAACAATTCAGCAAAATCGCAGATAATATCTTCCATTTAGGAAGGGATCAGCGCATTTCGGCGGCCATGAAATCGACCAACACCCGCAATTTGCGCGGCAGGTGGCGCCGACCGGGCCAAAGTGCATGGATGCCAAGCTGGATGTCTGACCAATCGGCCATCACCTCGATCACCCGCCCCGCAGCCAGTGCCTCGGTCGCGACAAAGTCGGGCATCTGGGCTATTCCCAGCCCCTCTTCCACCGCCGCCAGACAGGCGGAGGCGTTGGAAAAGATCAGCCGCCCTGAAACGGTAACCCGGGTCTCGTCGCGGTAGGCCCATTGCCAGCCGTCGCGGTTGTTCAGATCCAGGATGCAGTCATGGCCAACCAGATCCGCCGGAGTTCGCGGCTTGCCCCGAATCGCCAGATACCCCGGCCCGGCCACGGTGATCATTCTTGCGCTGCCCAAGCGGCGCCCCACCAGCGCCCCGTCCATCGCCCGGCCAACCCGGACGGCGGCATCGAAGCCTTCTTCGACAAGGTTCACGATCCGGTCGTTGAAGTGAACCTCCAACGAAATCTCGGGGTATTCCGCCGCGAACCGGGCCAGAACCGGCGCCAGCCGGACCGTGCCAAAAGACAGCGGGGCCGTCAGGCGAATTCGGCCACGGGGAGCGGTGGCGGCGTTCTGCACCTCTGTTGTAAGGTCATCAAAGCTTTCCAATATGGCGCGCATCCGGTCGGCATAGGCTT
>CALRKX020000361.1:0-3497 GCA_943368305.1 Erythrobacter sanguineus | reverse complement strand
CTTGCGGATCAGGGCCAGCAAATAGCCCTCTGCGGCATGAACCGGCACGCCGCACATCGGGATAGGCTCGCCCTGGTGAAAGCCGCGCTTGGTCAGGGCAATGTCCAGCGCTTCGGCGGCGGCCACGGCATCGTCGAAGAACATCTCGTAAAAGTCGCCCATGCGGTAAAACAGCAGCGATCCCGGATTCTGGGCCCTGATCTCCAGATACTGCGCCATCATCGGCGTTATGCTGGTGTCGTCCGTCGCCACACCTGTCTCCCTCTTTGCGCCAAAACCCTAGCGAAGCGCATCTGCAAGGGAAAGTCCCGCGGGACATCCTGCCCCCGTCATCCACAACTTGTTGTAGGCAAGGGCAATCCAATTGCTATCCACAGCCCTTTGTGGCCAGGCAAACGGTCAATGCGCGAAGCATTCGGCCCGGGTTGCGCAATCAATCGCGTAACGATATGAAAGATTTAGGCCTATTGAGAGCAATAAAATGTCAAACAAGAACCGTGTCACGCCTGAAGAGGCGCTGGCCTATCACCTTGATCCGCGCCCCGGCAAATACGACATCGTGGCCTCCAAGCCCATGGCGACCCAGCGCGATCTGTCGCTGGCCTATAGCCCAGGCGTCGCGGTTCCGGTTCTGGCGATCGCTGAACGACCAGAGACCGCCTATGATTATACCGTCAAGGGAAACATGGTTGCTGTCATTTCGAATGGCACTGCAATTCTGGGGCTGGGCAATCTGGGGGCGCTGGCGTCAAAGCCGGTGATGGAGGGCAAGGCAGTTCTGTTCAAACGCTTCGCCGATGTGAACGCGATCGACATCGAGCTGGACACCGAAGACCCCGAAGAGATCATCAAGGCCGTCCATCTGATGTCGCCCACCTTCGGCGGCATCAATCTGGAGGATATCAAGGCGCCGGAATGCTTTATCATCGAGCAGCGGCTGAAAGAAATCTGCGACATTCCGGTGTTTCACGATGACCAGCACGGAACGGCGGTGATCTGCGCGGCGGGGATGATCAACGCGCTGGAATTGACCGGAAAGAAAATCGCTGAGGTCAAGATCGTCCTCAACGGGGCAGGGGCCGCCGGAATCGCCTGTCTGGAGCTGCTGAAATCCATGGGCGCGCGGCATGACAACTGCATCATGTGCGACACCAAGGGTGTGATCTGGCAAGGCCGGACCGAAGGCATGAACCAGTGGAAATCGGCCCATGCCGCCAACACCCCGGCCCGCACGCTGGAAGAGGCGATGGTGGGTGCCGATGTCTTCCTTGGCGTGTCGGCCAAAGGGGCGGTGACCTCTGAAATGGTCGCCTCCATGGCCGAAAATCCCGTGATTTTTGCCATGGCCAACCCTGATCCGGAAATTACCCCGGAAGAGGCGCATGCCATCCGCCCCGATGCCATCGTGGCGACCGGGCGCAGCGATTATCCCAATCAGGTCAATAACGTCCTGGGTTTTCCCTATCTTTTCCGTGGCGCGCTGGATATCCACGCCCGCGCCATCAATGACGAGATGAAGATTGCCTGCGCGCAGGCTCTGGCCAAGCTGGCGCGCGAAGATGTACCGGATGAGGTTGCCATGGCCTATGGCCGCAAGCTGTCCTTCGGCCGCGACTATATCATCCCGACGCCCTTTGACCCCCGGCTGATCCATGTCATCCCGCCCGCCGTTGCCAAGGCGGGCATGGATACCGGCGTTGCGCGCCGCCCGATTGTGGACCTGAAGTCCTACGAGCTGCACCTGAAGCAGCGCATGGACCCGACCGCCAGCATTCTGCAAGGCATCCATGCTCGTGCCCGGCAGGCACAGGCCCGGATGATTTTTGCCGAAGGCGATGATCCCCGCGTGTTGCGGGCTGCGGTGGCCTATCAGCGTGCGGGTCTTGGCCGGGCCATGGTTGTGGGCCGCGAACAGGATGTGCGCGAAAAGCTGGAGGCGACCGGTCTTGGCGATGCGGTGCGAGAGCTGGAGGTGGTGAACGCCGGCAACAACCGCCACCTCGATCAATACAAGGATTTTCTCTATCAGCGCCTGCAACGGCAGGGCTTTGACCGGCAAGATGTTCACCGTCTGGCAGCGCGTGACCGGCATGTGTTTTCGGCCCTGATGCTGGCGCATGGTCACGGCGATGGCCTTGTCACCGGCGCGACGCGAAAATCGGCGCATGTTCTGTCGCTGATCAACCATGTCTTTGATGCCAAGGCGGCAGATGGCGCGGTCGGCGTGACCGCACTTTTGCACAAGGGCCGCATCGTGCTGATCGGCGACACGCTGGTGCATGAATGGCCGGAAGAGGAAGATCTGGCCACCATTGCCACGCGCGCCGCCAAGGTTGCGCGCAATCTGGGACTAGAGCCACGGGTCGCTTTCGTCAGCTTTTCGACCTTTGGCTATCCGGTCAGCGAGCGGGCAACCAAGATGCACCGCGCGCCGCTGATCCTGGATGAGCGCCGGGTCGATTTCGAATATGATGGCGAGATGACGGTAGATGTTGCCCTGAACCCCGAGGTGATGGCGCACTATCCGTTCTGTCGCCTGTCCGGCCCCGCGAACATTCTGGTGGTTCCGGCGCGGCACTCGGCATCAATCTCGGTCAAGCTTATGCAGGAAATGGCGGGCGCGACCGTGATCGGCCCCATCCTGACCGGGGTGACCAAGCCAATCCAGATATGCTCTGCCAATTCGACCGCCAATGACATCCTGAACATGGCGGTCATGGCGGCCTGCAAGGTTGGCTGACGCTTTCCCTGACCCGGTGGCCACGTCGCCGGGTCAGTAACTTTTGGTGCTTTCCTTGACGGACACGATCTTTGGCGAACCGCTTTCGGGCAGTCCGACCTGATAGGTGCGGATATCCTCATGGCCCTCTTGTGCGATGCGGGCCTCGAAGATGTCATCGGCGATCTGGGTGATTGCCGTCACGCCACCACCGCCACGCATGGTAACCTTGCTGTCAATATCGTCAAGAATCAGCCTGTAGACACAGATCGACTGGCTTACCGCATCCATCCCACATTCCTCCGTTTTGGCTTTTCCGGCGCTGGCGCCACCTGTCGGCAGCAGTGCAAGCACCGCCGTTACGCAAGCAACCGCCAATACGGCGGCAAGCGAATATCTGGTCCCGCGACTCATTTCGCCCCCCGCTTGGGAGGGGCGGTGATCAGGGTTCCCGCCGCCGCCTCGACCGGCGTGCGCGGATAGTGCCGCTTCATCTTGGCAGGCCAGACTGCGAACAGGGTGTTGCTGCCAACCAGAAGTCGCGCGAATGGCATCAGGAGATCGGTGGGCGAGGCGCTGCCCGAAAACACTTCTGCCACCGAAAAGGCGCGCACCGCCTCGCGCCAGGGGGCTGCGTGTTCCAGCCGCAATTGCATCCCCGATCCCATGACAGAATTCATGTCCACATCGGAAACGCCGTAACAGGCGCTGGCGTTGGTGTCGCCGCTGGCCGGGCAATGCGCCTTGCCGATATCGACATGGCCAAGGCCAAGAATAT
>CALRKX020000360.1:0-3512 GCA_943368305.1 Erythrobacter sanguineus | reverse complement strand
ATCGCCAATGAAAATGATGCCGTGACCACTGTGGTCGATGTGCAGGACCGCAAGGTGGTGGCCCAGATCGATGTGGGGATTGAGCCAGAGGGCATGGCCGTTTCACCCGATGGCAAGGTGGCGATTGCCACCTCGGAAACCACCAGCATGGCGCATTGGATCGACACCGCGACCCATCAGCTTTTCGCCAATACACTGGTAGACAGCCGCCCCCGCCATGCCGAATTCACCGCCGATGGCACGCAGCTTTGGGTCAGCGCGGAAATCGGCGGCACGATCACCGTCTTTTCCGCCGCCGATCAGGTCGAAACGGGCAAGGTGCGCTTTGCCATTCCGGGCGTGAACCAAGATCTGATCCAGCCGGTGGGGTTCCGTTTTTCGCCCGACGGAGCCAAGGCCTATGTCGCACTGGGTCCGGCAAATCACGTCGCCGTGGTCAACACCAGGACCCTGGAGGTCGAGAAATACATCCTGGTCGGTCGCCGGGTCTGGCATCTGGCGTTTTCGCCCGACAACAGCCTGATCTTCACCACCAACGGCGTGTCGGGCGATGTCACGGTGATCGATGTCGCCAGCGAAGAGGCGGTCAAGTCGATCAAGGTCGGCCGCTTTCCCTGGGGGGTCGCGATGCGCCCGACCCCCGCAAACTAAGACAGGATACCTGATGCGACACTTGCCCTGCGCCGCGCTTTGCCTTGCCCTTGGCCTGCCCACCGTCAGCGCCGCCCAGACCGCGGGCCTTTTGTCCCGCGAAAATCGCGAAGAACTGCCCGCCCTGACGCTGGCCTCGGGCGAGCCAGTGGCGAAAGGTCCGCTGCGTCTGAAATCGGGCACCTATTACACGCTGGAAATCAAGGCCGACGGCAGCCAGGAACTTGCCCTGGAAGGGGCCGGTTTTTTCCATGCCATCTGGATCAATGAAATCGTGATCAACGACATAGAGGTGCGCCCCCTTGGCGTCGCCTCGCTGGAGTTTGACGATGAGGGCAGCGCCGAAATCTCGTTCATCGCGATCAAGCCGGGCAGTTATGATCTGCACATCCCGGGCACCACCGGCGACAGCCAGCGCGTGGAGATTGTGATCGAGTGAACGCGGGCCTGCAAATCAAGGGTGTCAGCTATCACTATGGGTCAATGTCGGCCCTGTCAGACATTTCCTTCACCGTGGGGCCGGGCCGGTTCTGCGCCCTTCTGGGGCCAAATGGTGCAGGAAAATCGACACTGTTCAATCTGTTGACGCAGCTTCTGATGCCAGCCAAGGGCCAGATCATCGTGGCCGGGCATGATCTGGCAACGGCACCAAGGCAGGCCCTTGCGGCTATGGGGGTGGTGTTTCAGCAACCGACCTTTGACCCCGAGCTGTCGGTGCGGCGCAACCTTTTGTTCTTTGCCGCGCTGCACGGCCTTGCCGGGCGCGAGGCCGGCCTGCGGATCGACGCGGCCCTTGACCGGCTGGCAATGCGCGAGCGCGCGGGCGAACGGGCACGCGATCTGAACGGCGGACATCGGCGCCGGATGGAGATTGCCCGCGCCCTGATCCATCGCCCGCAGTTCCTGCTGTTGGACGAGCCGACCGTGGGCCTTGATGCCGCCAGCCGCCGGTCGGTCACCGACCATGTTCACGCGCTGGCGCAAGACGGGATGACGGTGCTGTGGGCCACGCATCTGACAGATGAGGTAACCCCCGACGATCAACTGGTGATCCTGCACCAAGGCCGGGTTCTGGCCGATGGCACCGCCCGCGACATCGCTGGCCCCGCCGGACTGACACAGACCTTTCTGGCGCTGACGGGGGCAGCGGCATGAGGCCCTGGCTGATCGCCCTGCGCGCCATTCTGCTGCGCGAAGCGCTGCGCTTTACCCAACAGCGCAGCCGGTTCATCGCGGCATTGGTGCGGCCGATGGTCTGGCTGTTCGTCTTTGCGGCCGGATTCCGCGCCGCCCTTGGCCTGTCGATCACCCCGCCCTATCAGACCTATATCACCTATGAGACCTATATCCTGCCGGGCCTCTGCGGCATGATCTGCCTGTTCAACGGCATGCAATCCTCGCTGTCGCTGGTTTACGACCGCGAGATGGGGGCGATGCGGCTGTTGCTGACCTCTCCCTTGCCGCGCTGGTGGCTGCTGTTTGCCAAGCTGATCGCGGGGGCGGTGGTGGCGGTGGTGCAATGCGCGGCCTTTCTGGTGATTGCGGCGATTTATGGCATCCGGCTACCCTTGGCGGGCTATCTGGCAATCCTGCCCGCGATCCTGGTGGCCGCGCTGATGCTGGGGGCGCTGGGGTTGCTGCTGTCGTCCCGCATCCGGCAACTGGAGAACTTTGCCGGCGTGATGAACTTTGTCATCTTCCCGGTGTTCTTCCTGTCCTCGGCCCTTTACCCCCTTTGGAAGATGCGCGAGGCCAGTCCCCGGCTGGCCGATCTTTGCGCGCTGAACCCGTTTACCCAGGCGGTCGAGCTGATCCGCTTTGCCGCCTATGGGCAGGCCAACCTGCCCGCCCTGGGATGGACGCTGCTGGCAACCGGGGTCTTCACTCTTCTGGGCCTGCGCGGCTATGATCCGGCGAAAGGCATGGCCAGACGGTTCGGCTAACGGCCCCTGTACGACCATTGGGCCGTCGCACGACACAGGCATCTTTGCTAGCCTGCCCCAAAGCCCGGAGGACCGATATGCGCGCCCTTGCCATCTGCCTTGCCGTCATCGCCCTGCCCGCCCAAGCGGAAACAGAGGCCGATGCCTATGGCACGCTGAACCCCGAAGAACTATCGATCAACCGCGTGCTGAAAGACATCGAGGAGGGCAAGACATCGATGACCAATTGTGCAACCGGCTATTTCATCACCAAATCGGGCGACCATGCCGATGCCCGCAAGGTGTTCAGCCGCTGTGCGCAAGATGGCTATTCCGGCGCGATGACATGGATGGGCCAGTTGGATGACAACGGCCTTGGCGGCCCCGAAGACCCGGCCGCCGCCGCCGATTGGGACCGGCAGGCCGCCGCCACCGGCGACCCGGTGGGCCAGTTCAATCTGGGCCTTGACCTGTTGCGCGGCCGCGGTGTCGCGCAGGATGAAACCGCCGGGCGTGCGCTGATTGACCAAGCCGCCGGGCAAGGCCTGTCAATGGCCCGCCGCCTGCAAGGTGCCGGATATGACACCGACGAAGTCACCCCCGACGCCGACAACTGGAAATACGGTGACCGGCTGTTCTAGAACTTGGCCTTTGGTCGAATAGGACCACGGGGCGCGACGCGATACGCTTTCATGACAACAGGAGGACACATCATGAAATGGACGAAACCGAAGGCCGTCGAGATTCGCTGCGGCATGGAAATCAACATGTACGGGCCGGCCGAAGACGATCTGCCTCCGTCGTTCTAAGCGGCGGCTGACATGATCATCCGGGTCCTCGGCGCCGCAGCCGGCGGCGGGGTCCCGCAATGGAACTGCGCCTGCCGGAACTGCATGGCCGCCCGGCGCGGGGACCTGCCACGCATGACCCAGTCATCCG
>CALRKX020000359.1:0-3516 GCA_943368305.1 Erythrobacter sanguineus | reverse complement strand
CTGTGTGCGACGGCGGGGCTGCGGACGACCTGGGGCAGCCCTCTCTTTGCCGATTTCGTGCCCGTGAAGGACGATCTGCTGGCCGCGCGGATGCGGGCGGCGGGCGCGATTTTCATCGGCAAGACCAACACGCCCGACTGGGGCCACGGCAGCCACAGCTTCAACCCGGTGTTCGGTGCGACCCGCAACCCCTATGACCTGACGCGCACGGCGGGCGGGTCTTCGGGCGGGGCGGCGGCGGCGCTGGCGGCGCGGCTGGTGCCGGTGGCGGATGGCAGCGACATGATGGGCAGCCTTCGCAATCCGGCCGGGTTCTGCAACGTCTATGGTTTTCGCCCCAGTTGGGGGCTGGTTCCTGCCGATGCCGAGGGCGACACCCATCTGGCAACCCTTGCGACCGAAGGCCCGATGGGCCGCACCATTGAAGATGTGGCGCGGCTGCTGGCCGTGCAGGCGGGTGAGAACCCCGAGGTGCCTTTTGGTCGCCCGGTCGAGGAATACATCACCGGGCTGGACCGCGACATCACCGGCCTGCGCATCGGCTGGCTGGGCGACTGGGGCGGCGCCTATGCGACCGAGCCGGGGATATTGGATCTGTGCGAAGCGGCTTTGCGCCAGTTTCAGGACATGGGCGCGGTGGTAGAGGCCCTGCCGCCGCCCTTTCCCGCCGAAAAGTTGTGGCACTCCTGGGTCACCTTGCGGGCCATGCTGAACGCGGGCAGCTTCAGGGCGATCTATGCCGATCCGGCAAAACGGGCGCTGTTGAAACCCGAGACGATCTGGGAGATCGAGCAGGGTCAGGGGCTGACAGCAGCGGCGGTGTATGAGGCCAGCGTGATCCGCAGCCGCTGGTATGCCCATGCCGCGCGGATGTTCCAGCGGTTTGACGTGGTGGTTCTGCCCACCGCGCAGGTCTGGCCCTTTCCGGTGGAATGGCGCTGGCCGCAAATGATCGCGGGGCGCGCGATGGACACCTATCACCGCTGGATGGAGGTGGTGATCCCGATCAGCCTGATCGGCCTGCCCGCTTTGTCGGTGCCGGTAGGCTTTGGGCCGCAGGGCCTGCCGATGGGCATGCAGATCGCCGGGCCGGTCGGGTCGGATGCCAGAGTGCTGGCGGTCGGACAGGCCTGGCACCGGGCAACCGACTGGCCCGCACGCCGCCCCCCGGTTCTTGCCGAAGGCGCGCAGGCCCGCTAGGGCTGGGGCATGGTGATGTATCAACTGATCATGGCGGTGTTGCTGCCGGTTCTGCTGGGCTTTGCCGCCCTGCGCGGCGGTTTGCGCGAACGTCTGGGCCATGTGCCGCCGCCCCGCCACTACCCCGCCCCCGGCCCGCGCCTGTGGCTGCATGGCGCGTCGAACGGAGAGCTGACCTCTGCCCGCTGGGTGGTGGAATCGCTGCTGGCCGCGCGGCCTGGGTTGCAGGTTCTGGTCACCGCCAACAGCGCGACCGGTCGGGCGATGGTGGCGGGCTGGGGCCTGCCCGGCGTGGTGGCCGCTTTTGCGCCGCTGGATGCCGCAGGTGCGCCGGGCCGCGTGCTGGATATCTGGGAGCCGCAGGCGCTTGTGATCGTCGAGAACGAGCTTTGGCCCTCGCGCATTGCCGCCGCGCATCGGCGCGGGGTGCCGGTGCTGGTGATCGGGGCGCGGATGTCGGAACGATCCGCCGCGCGCTGGGGCAGGCTGCGCGGGCTGATCGGCGGCATGTTGGGCAGAGTCGATTGGCTTTCGGCGCAGGATGACGGGTCGCGCGCGCGGTTTTTGGCGCTGGGGCTGGTGCCCGAGGCGGCGGGCCCGGTGCTGGCGCTGAAGGCGCAGGGCGCAGGCGATGCGGCGGCCCTGCCCTTTCCTGCGCCTTGGCCGAGACGCCGGGTTCTGCTGGCAGCCTCGACCCATGAGGGCGAGGAGACCATTGCGCTGGAAGGCTTTCTGGCCGCGCGCGACAGGTTTGACCACCTGATCCTGGCCCCCCGCCACCCCCGCCGCAGCGAAGAGGTGCAAGCCCTGCTGGCGGCGCGCGGTATTCCTTTTGCGACAAGGTCGAAAGGTCAGGTTCCCGCAGCGGACACTCCGGTCCATCTGGCCGACACGCTGGGCGAGATGCCTGCCTGGTATGCCATGGCCGGGGCCTGCCTGATCGGCGGCACCTTCGCGCCCAAGGGGGGCCATACCCCTTGGGAACCGGCACGGGCGGGTTGCGCCATCCTGCACGGGCCCGATGTGTCGAACAACGCCGCCCCCTTTGGTGCGCTGGACCGGGCGGGGGCGGCGATCCGGGTGGCGCGGGCCGATGATCTGGGGGCGGCGCTGCGCGGGCTTTCGCCAGAGCGGCAGGCCGATCTGGCCGCACGGGCCGAAGCCGCCCTGACACCCCAGACCGGGGGCGAGGCGATCATCGCCGCAATCCTGCGTGCGATGGCGGGCCAGGCGCCTGGCGGCTGATCAGCCGGGGCGCAGCGCCAGGCTGCGCAACCGCTCCTGCACCTCGGGGCGCAGCGGGCCCTCGCGCGGCGCATCAATCAGCGTGGTCAGCAGCGCAGGCTCTGGCGGCGGACGGGCACCCCCCATCCATGACAGGGCGCGTAGAACCTC
Organism: Erythrobacter sanguineus; assembly: GCA_943368305.1. Lineage (GTDB taxonomy): Bacteria > Pseudomonadota > Alphaproteobacteria > Rhodobacterales > Rhodobacteraceae > Fuscibacter. The sequence continues at coordinate 921 of CALRKX020000359.1, read as the reverse complement.
GGTCGCATCGGGCGGCAGGCGGTCCGGCATCTCCTGCCCCGACAGAATGCCCCAAAGGGCCGTCCAGCAGCGCCCCACGCTCCACGGATTATAACCGCCACCGCCCAGCAGCAGAAACCTTGGCGCCAGCGGGCAAAGGGCGCGCAGCACCGCCAGATAGGCATTGTTCGACAAGGACAGCCGTGACAGCGGGTCTTCCAGCAACGAATCCGCCCCGGCCTGCAACACGATGACATCGGGCGCAAATTCGGCCACGCGCGGCAGGATCAGCCGTTCCAGCACTGCCCGCATCTCGGTATCGTTCAGCCCGCGCGGCACCGGCAGGTTGAACGCATTGCCGCCGCCGTCATCAGCCAGCCGCCCGGTGAACGGCCAACGCCCCTCTTCATGGACCGAGATCATCCGCACCGCCGCATCGCCGGCAAAGGCGAACTCTACTCCGTCGCAATGGTGGGCATCGATATCGACATAGGCAATCCGCGCCATCCCCAACGCCTTCAGCCGTAGAATGCCCAAAACCGGATCGTTCAGATAGCAAAAGCCGTTGGCGCGGTCGGGCATGCCGTGATGGGTGCCGCCACCCGGCACATGCACCGCGCCCGCCGCCGCATGACCCAACAGATCCGCCGCCAGCAAGATCCCGCCCGCCCCGGTGGCAGGGCGCGAAAAGACCTGCGGAAAGACCGGGTTCGCCACCGTGCCCAACCCATGGCGCGCCCGCATGTCCGGCGTCGCCTCTCCGGTCGCCTCGGCGCTTTGCAACGCCGCGATATAGTCGGCGCTGTGCCACGCCGTCAGCGCCGCCGGTTTGGCGCGTGGGCTTTGGCGATAGCGATCGGTTGGCAACCAGCCAAGCGCCCCGGCCAGATCCAGCACGGTAGAGACCCTTGGCACCCGCAGCGGATGCAGGCCACCATAACT
>CALRKX020000358.1:0-3521 GCA_943368305.1 Erythrobacter sanguineus | reverse complement strand
ACCGTATCCGCCAACTGCTGGTGGCACAGGTCACCGGATCGGTTCGCTGGCGGGAATCGGTGCTGTGGATGGCGGGGGCCGGTGTGACGGAATACTGGGAAATCGGGGCAGGCAAGGCGCTGTCGGGCATGATCAAGCGTATCGCTGGTGGGGATGTGGTGCTGAGGGCGGTGGGCACGCCCGAGGATGTGGCGGCGCTGAAGGCCTGAGCTTTGCGCCCGTGGCGGACCCCGGGGGTTTCACACCCCCGGACCCCCGTGGGATATTTATGAACAGATGATGACCTTCGGGGTGGGGGAGTTTGCAATGTTTGATCTGACCGGAAAATCTGCGCTGATAACGGGGGCGTCGGGTGGGATCGGCGGCGAGGTGGCGCGCGCGCTGCATGCCGCGGGGGCGACCGTTGGCCTGTCGGGCACGCGGGTGGAGCCATTGGAGGCGCTGGCGGCGGAACTGGGCAGCCGGGCCCATGTGCTGCCGTGCAATCTGTCGGTTGCCGAAGAGGTCGAGGCGCTGATGAAGCGCGCGACCGAGGCGATGGGCCAGGTGGACATTCTGGTCAACAATGCCGGGATCACGCGCGACGGGTTGATGATGCGGATGTCGGACGACGATTGGGCGCAGGTGATCGAGGTCAACCTGACCTCGTCCTTCCGGCTGTGCCGCGCGGCCTTGCGCGGCATGATGAAGGCGCGCTGGGGGCGGATCATCAACATCACTTCGGTGGTGGGAACAGCGGGCAATCCGGGGCAGGCGAACTATGCCGCCGCGAAGGCGGGGTTGCAGGGGCTGTCGAAATCGCTGGCGCAAGAGGTGGCGACGCGCGGCATCACCGTGAACTGTGTTGCCCCCGGTCTGGTTGAAACCGCGATGACCGAAAAGCTGAACGACGAGCAGCGTGCGCGCATTCTGGCCGATGTGCCGGCGGGGCGCATGGGCAAGCCGGTCGAGATCGCGGCGGCGGTGCTGTATCTGGCCTCGCAGGAGGCGGCCTATGTGACCGGCGCCACGCTGCATGTGAATGGCGGCGGCAACATGGCCTGACCGATTGGCCGGTGTGGTTGGCGAAACGGCCAATCTTCTTGCCATGCCCGCGCGGCTTTGCTATCAGCCGCGCCAAAGACAGCCGGGGCGAGCGCCCCCTTGATGAGGAAGTGACATGAGCGACATCGCCGAGCGCGTGAAGAAGATCGTCGTCGAGCATCTCGGCGCGGAAGCCGACAAGGTGACCGAGAATGCCTCGTTCATCGACGACCTGGGCGCAGACAGCCTTGACACGGTCGAGCTGGTCATGGCGTTCGAAGAGGAATTCGGTATCGAGATTCCCGATGACGCCGCCGAAACCATCCAGACCTTTGGCGATGCGGTAAAGTTCATCTCGGGCGCTGTCTGAGATCTTTCGCAGGTTTACGGAAAGGGCGGCCTTCGGGCCGCCTTTTTCTTTTGCCCGATCTGGATGCAAGCATATGGGCAAGCCGGGCTGGCGGTGCCACGGGTCAATCGCAAGGGGCAATCAAAGGGGCGGGTCTCTGTGCCTGAAGCCCGCCGCGCCCGCCGAAGCCCTTCGCCCGCGCCCCGGGTCTTCGGACCTTTTGCCCACAAGGCGGCCTGCCACCCTTGAACCCCGCCCGCGCTCTGCGCAAGATGCCGGGGAACCGGAGGTGAAGAATGGCGACACTGGGAACGATGTTCGGGGCGGCGGCGGCGCCTGGCTTTCTGGGCTTGCCCGAAGCCCCCGATCTGGGGCGCCTTGAGGCGGATGTGGTGATTCTGGGGGCAGATGGTTGCACGCCCTATCCGGCGGTCGGGCATTATTGTGCCGGGGGGGCGGCGGCGATCCGGGCGGGGGGGGCGCAATGGGCCGCCTCGCAACAGGCGATGAACTTTGATCTGGGGCGGGCGGTGATCCCCGACGGGCTGCGGATCCTCGATGCGGGGGATCTGGCGGTGACCGGCGATGGCGCCGCAAACCGGCAGCTTTTGCGCGATGCGGCGGGCAAGGTGCTGGCGGCGGGGGCCGTGCCGGTTTTGCTGGGGGGCGACGATTCGCTGCCCATTCCGCTGTTGCAGGCGCTGGAGGCGAAGGGGCCGCTGACCATCCTGCAAATTGATGCCCATATCGACTGGCGCGACGAGGTGGGGGACGAGCGCTGGGGTCTGTCATCAACCATGCGGCGCGCCTCTGAGATGGCGCATGTCGAGCGGATCATCCAGGTCGGCCAGCGTGGCATCGGATCGGCGCGGCCCGGCGATGCGTTGGCGGCACAGGAATGGGGGGTGCAGTTTGTTCCGGCGCGTGAGGTTGCCGCCGAGGGCATCGGTCGCGCGCTGTCCCTGATCCCCCGGGGGGCGAATGTGGCGATCTGTCTGGACGTGGACGCGCTGGACCCGGCCATCATGCCCGCCGTGATCGGACGCACGGCAGGGGGGCTAAGCTATTGGCAGGTGTTCGAGCTGATTGCCGGGGCGGCGGCCCGCGGCCGGATCGTCAGTTTCGACATGGTGGAATTCATGGCCAGCCGCGATATTGACGGGCAGGGCGCGCTGGTGGCAGCGCAGTTGCTGGCCGGGGTCTTGGGTATTCTGGCAGAGCAGGCGGGGCAGAAATGAGCAAGTTCAATCAACCGCTTGGCGGCAACGACATGCCGCGCTTCGGTGGCCCGGCCACGATGATGCGCCTGCCCGCGCAAACGGATGCCGCCGGGCTGGATGTGGCCTTTGTGGGGATACCGATGGATATCGGCACCTCGAACCGGCCCGGCACGCGGCTGGGGCCGCGCCAGATCCGCGATGAAAGCCGGATGCTGCGGCCCTATAACATGGCGACAGGGGCAGCCCCGTTCGAGCATTTGCAGGTGGCCGACATTGGTGATGTGCCGATCAACACGTTTGATCTGAAAAAATCGGTCGATATCATCACCGCGTTTTATGACGATGTTCTGGCCAAGGGCGCGCTGCCGCTGACGCTGGGGGGCGATCATACGCTGACCTGGCCGATCTTGCGCGCGATCAAGAAAAAGCATGGGCCGGTGGCGCTGATCCATGTCGATGCCCACGCCGACATCAACGACACGATGTTCGGCGAAAAGGTGGCCCATGGCTGCCCCTTTCGCCGCGCGTTTGAAGATGGCTGCCTGATCAATGACAAGGTGTTTCAGATCGGGCTGCGCGGCACGGGCTATTCGCCCGAGGATTTCGACTGGGGCCGCAAGAACGGTTGGACGGTCGTGCAGGCCGAAGAATGCTGGCACAAATCGCTGAAGCCCTTGATGGAGGAGATCCGGGCGAAGATCGGCGATGCGCCGGTCTATCTGAGCTATGACATCGACAGCCTTGACCCCGCCTTTGCACCCGGTACTGGCACGGTGGAACCGGGCGGTCTGACCATCTGGCAGGGGCTGGAGATCGTGCGTGGTTGTGCAGGACTGAACCTTGTCGGCGGCGATCTGGTCGAGGTTTCGCCCCCCTATGACCCCAGCGGCAATACAGCGCTGGTGGGCGCGAACCTGCTTTATGAGATG
>CALRKX020000357.1:0-3527 GCA_943368305.1 Erythrobacter sanguineus | reverse complement strand
GGAAGGGTGACGGGCTTGGGCTCCAGCGCAAGGGGCGCGTTGCGAAAGCGGCAGGTCTGCCCGCCAGCCGTGCCCTGACCGCATTCATCGGGCGACAGCGGCAGACGCGTATCTGCAAGTTTGCCGGGCGGCGAAACGCAGCCGCCCAGAACCATGGCGACAGACAGGACGGCGGGCAGAAAAGGGCGGGCAAAGGGCTTACGGGAACGCGGCATCGCTGATCTCCCCAAGGATTTCAGCCTGCGCTAGCCCCGTACCCGCCATGCGTCAAGCGCGGATCACAAGAACATGCCGCCCGAAGCCTCCAGCCGCTGGCCGGTCATCCAGTTGGCCTCTGCGGTCAAGAGGCTGGCCACGGCCGCCCCGATGTCATCGGGTTGGCCAACCCGACCCATGGCGGTGACGCTGGCGACAAAGCTGTTCAGTTGCGCATTGTCGCGCACCGCCCCGCCGCCAAAGTCTGTTTCGATTGCGCCGGGGGCGACCACGTTCACCGAAATCCCGCGCGGACCCAGTTCGCGCGCCATATAGCGGGTCAACGTTTCGATCCCGCCCTTCATCGCGCCATAAGCCGCATAGCCGGGCAGCGAGAACCGCGCGAGGCCGGAGGAGGTGTTCACCACCCGCCCGCCATCGCGCAGCAGGGGCAGCAGGCGCTGGGTCAGGAAGAAGGTGGATTTCAGGTGGATGTCCACCATCTGGTCAAACTGCTCTTCGGTCGTTTCGGCAAAGCTGGCATGGGTGCCGGTGCCTGCATTGTTCACCAGAAAGTCCAGCCCGTCATGGCCAAGGATTTTCAGGGTGGCAGTCAGGGTTTCGGCAAAGGCGGCAAAACTGGCGGATTTTGAAACATCCAGCGGCAAGGCGGCCGCCTTGACGCCGCTGGCCTGCAATTCGGCCACCACACCATCGGCGGCAGCGCGATTGCTGTTGTAGGTCAGCACGATATCCACACCCTTGCGGGCAAGGTGCAGGGCAGTGTTGCGGCCAAGGCCGCGGCTACCGCCGGTGATCAGGGCAATGGTCATGTCAGTCTCCTGTCGGGTTGCGATGACGGGAACCTAAGGAGAGTGGCGCCACCTTGCCTGCCGGTTCCTGCGGCGGATCTGCCTGATTGTCCAATTCAGCGAGCGGGGCGGCTTGTCCGCGCTTGGATGCAGGCCTAACTTTGATTTCTGACAGGAAAGGCTACCCCATGCAGATCGACGCGCTGAAAACCCTTGTCCTGCGCCATGCCGATCAGGCCCGCGCCGGCTATGAGCCGGTGGCAACCGGGATCGACGGGTTTTCGGTGATCCGCACGCGCCAGCCCACCGCGTTGCGCCCGCAGGTCTATCAGCCGGTGTTCTGTCTGGTCTTGCAGGGCACGAAAGAGCTGTATTCCGGGGATCGCAGAGTGGCCTTTGGCGCGATGCAGTCGCTGCTGGTCACGGTGGACTTGCCGGCGCTGACGCGGATCGTCAAGGCCAGCACGGCAGAACCCTATCTGGCGCTGGCGCTGACGCTGGATGCCGCGATGCTGGCCGAAATGGCCGATGTGGTGGCCGAAGGGGAAGCGGGGGCGGGCGGTCCGGGGTTTGGCACGGGTGAGGCGGACGGTGCCCTTCTTGATGCAATGGGTCGGCTGGCTGCGCTGATCGGGCGGCCAGAGGCGGCGGAGGTTCTGGAGCCGCTGATCCGGCGCGAAATCCACTATTGGCTGATGACCTCTGCCCACGCCCCGATGCTGCGCCGGATCGTGACGGCTGAGGGCAACGGCACGCGGATTGCCCGTGCCATCGGCACCATCCGGCGCGATTTCGCCGCCCGATTGCCGGTCGATGACCTTGCCCGTGCGGCCGGAATGAGCCTTTCGGCCTTTCACGCGCATTTCCGCAGCATGACCGCGACGACGCCGCTGCAATTCCAGAAAAGCCTGCGTCTGATCGAGGCGCGGCGGCTGTTGCTGGCGGGCGGCCACAGCGTGGCGCAGGCGGCCTTTGCGGTGGGATACGAAAGCCCCACCCAGTTCAGTCGCGACTTTTCCCGGCGGTTTGGCATTGCCCCGTCCGGTGCGGCGCGGGCGGAAACCGGCGCGACCGAAGCGGCCTAACCTCGCCCGCGATAGGGGGGCACGCCCTGATCGGGCACCCAAGCCCCTGCGGGCGGCGCGCCGGTCTGCCAGAAGACATCAATCGGAATCCCTCCGCGCGGATACCAATAGGCCCCGATGCGCAGCCATTCGGGGTTCAGCAACGCGACAAGCCGCTTGGCAATGTCGATCGTGCAATCCTCGTGAAAGGCACCATGGTTGCGAAAGCTGTGCAGATACAGTTTCAGCGACTTTGACTCCACCAGCCAGTCGCGGGGAATGTAGTCGATCACGATATGGGCGAAATCGGGCTGCCCCGTCATCGGGCAGAGCGAGGTGAATTCAGGCGCGGTGAACCGCACAACCGACAGGCTGCCCACATGGCCAAAGGGCACCCGCTCCAGCACCGCCACTTCGGGCGAGGCGGGCAGATCGGTCTTGGCACCCAACTGGGTCAGGCCGGAAACATCGGTTTGCACCATCTTTCCCGCCCCCTCAGCCGCGCTGCACCAGGGCAAGCCCTGCCGCCATGGTGAGGATGCCAAGCCCCCGGGTCAAGCTGATCGGGTTGACCTTGGCCCCGAACAGCCCGAACTGGTCGATCAGGCCAGCGGAAACCATCTGGCCCAAAAGCACGCAGAACACCGCATTGCCCACGCCAAAGCGCGGCGCCACCCAAGTGACCGACAAGACGTAAAAGGCCATGAACAGCCCGGCAAGAAACAGATGCCAGGGTTGGCCGACAAGCCGCCCCAGGGCGCTAGCCTGCCCTGTCACCACAAGAACCGACAGGACGGCAAGAAACGCCACCAGCGTCAGCACCGCCCCCGCCGCGACCGGGGCGGCAATGCGCGCGCCAAGCTGGCTGTTCAGGGCAGCGAGCATCGGAATCCCAACGCCCGCCAGCAGCATCACCGCCGCATCCCGCAAGGTTCCCGACATCACTGCAGTGCTCCCGTTTTCAATCCGACGCATCCCGCGCGATCAGGACAGGTTGCCCGCACAGCGGGCAGGCCCTGCAAGCGCATCGCATCAAACAGCTTTCTTAAGCGCCTCGACCAGATCGGTCTTTTCCCAGGAAAAGCCGCCATCCGCCTCGGGCGTGCGTCCGAAATGGCCATAGGCGCTGGTGCGGGCATAGATCGGGCGGTTCAGGTCCAGATGCGTGCGGATGCCGCGCGGCGTCAGGTCCATCACCTGGGCCACGGCGCGTTCGATCACCGCCTCGTCCACCTGACCGGTGCCATGGGTATCGACATAGATCGACAAGGGCTTGGCCACGCCGATGGCATAGGACACCTGAAGGGTGCAGCGGTCGGCCAAGCCAGCAGCGACGATGTTCTTGGCCAGATAGCGCGCGGCATAGGCGGCCGAACGGTCAACCTTGGTCGGGTCCTTGCCGCTGAAGGCTCCGCCACCATGAGGCGCAGCCCCGCCATAGGTATCAACGATGATC
>CALRKX020000356.1:0-3529 GCA_943368305.1 Erythrobacter sanguineus | reverse complement strand
TAATGAACCTTTCCGGTGGAAAATTTGCGATACAGCATCCGGCCTGCCATCGGCGGGGTCAAGGGAATTGCGTTGACAAGGCGGGTGACAGGGCAAAGTTGGCCCGGCTGAAGGAAGGAACTGAAATGCGGAACAAGGTCGTCATCATCACCGGCGCAAGCCAGGGCATCGGCGAGGCATCGGCGCGGCTTTTTGCCGGGGCAGGGGCGAAGGTGGCGCTTTTGGCGCGCAACGGCCCGAAAATCACAGCACTTGCCACCGAAATCGGCCCGGCGAACGCGCTTGCCCTGCCGTGCGATGTGTCAGACTGGGACCAGACGCAGCAGGCCTTTGCCGCCACCGTCGCGCGATTCGGCCGTCTGGACGTGCTGATCAATAACGCGGGCGTCATCGAACCCATGGCCCGTCTGGCCGACAGCGATCCTGCGCTGTGGGATCGTGCCGTCGATATCAACCTGAAAGGCGTGTTTCACGGCATCCGTGCCGCCCTGCCGGTGATGAAGGCGCAAGGGGCGGGCACGGTCATCACCACCTCCTCCGGCGCCGCCACCAACCCCTATGACGGATGGAGCGCCTATTGCGCCAGCAAGGCAGGCGCCCTGATGCTGACGCGCGCGCTGCATCTGGAGGAGGGCGCAAACGGCATCCGCGCTTTGGGCCTGTCGCCCGGAACCGTGGCGACCGAGATGCAGGTGAAGATCAAGGCCAGCGGCGTCGGACCGGTGGCACAGCTTGACCCGTCGGTTCACATTCCCGCCGACTGGCCTGCAAGAGCGCTGCTGTGGATGTGCAGCCCTGCGGCAGATGGCTGGCTTGGCAAGGACATCTCTCTGCGCGATGAGACGATCCGAAAAGCTGTGGGTCTGATCTGAGGGCCTGATCTGAAGGAACGACACATGATCGGAATTCTTGAAACCGGCCCCTTGTGGACGCTGACGCTGCGGCGGCCCGAAAAGGCCAATTCGCTGACCCGCACCATGCTGGAGTCGCTGGCCCGCACGGTGCAGCGCGCCAGTACCGAAGGCGCGCGCGCCCTGATCCTGACCGGAGAGGGCAAGGTTTTCTCTGCCGGTGCCGATCTGGACGAGGCGCGGGCCGGTCTGGCCACAGCCCCGGTCTGGGAGGAGCTTTCTGCCGCCATTGCCGCCTTCCCCGGCTTATCTATCGCCGCGCTGAACGGCACGCTGGCCGGGGGCGCGATGGGTATGGCGCTGGCGTGTGACATTCGTCTGGCGGTGCCATCGGCCAAATTCTTCTACCCGGTGATGAAGCTGGGATTTCTGCCGCAACCCTCTGACCCGGCGCGCCTTGCGCGGCTGATTGGCCCGTCGCGCGCCAAGATGATCCTGATGGGCGGCGCCAAGATCGAGGCATCCGAGGCGCTGGCCTGGGGCCTGATCGACCGCATCCTGCCGCCCGAAACGCTGATCGAAGGTGCCAATCTGCTGGCCGCCGATACCCTCGCCGCCACCCCCGCCCATGCCGCCGCCATCAAGCGTCTGATCCCCTGATTCTTCGCGCCTGACCTTCCCGCCAATCCGGCGGGCCGCTTGTCTTGGCCCCGCTTTCTTGCCACAGGAGGGGCACAGCGGCCGGAACGGGGAACAGATCATGGCAACAGGGCCCGAAATCGCCAGTGACGCGCTGACCTGGCTGACCGATGCGGGCCAGATTGCCCAAGGCTGGCTGATGTCGCCTGCCGCGTGGTCGCAATTCGGGCTGCTGGCGCTGGCCTATCTGGCGGCACGCCTGCTGGCCCGGCGGCTTGACCCCACGATCCGCCGCCTGCTGAACCCCGGCGACAAGGCGGGTCTGCTGCCCGACCTGCGCCGCCTTGCCCTGCGCTTCGTGCCGCTGATCCTGCCGGTTCTGGCCTATGGCTTCACTGCGATGGGCGAAGAGGTGACCCGCTCGCTGTTCGGCTCGGGTGAGGTGATCGCCTTTGGCAAGCGCATCTTCCTGTTCCTGGCCGCCCGCAGCTTCGTGCGCGATGTGCTGACCGACAGTTTCCTGCGCCTTCTGGGCCGCTATGTGCTGATCCCGGTCATGGCGCTGTATGCGCTGGGCGTTCTGGACGACATTTCGCTGCGGCTGGAACAAACCGTGGTCGAGCTGGGCAACATCCGCTTTTCCGCCATGTCGCTTTTGCGCGGGCTGATCGCGGGGTCGCTGTTGTTCTGGGCGGGGTCGTGGTCAAATCGGCAAAGCGCCGATTACATCAAGAAACAGCAGGAACTGCGCCCCGCCACCCGCGAACTGGCGGTCAAGGCGGTTGAGGTGATGATCTTCGGCGCGGCCTTCCTGCTCTTGATGTCGATCATGGGCATCGACCTGACCGCCGTCGCCGTGCTGGGCGGTGCCTTGGGCGTGGGCATCGGCCTTGGCTTGCAACAGATCGCCGCGAACTTCGTCTCTGGCATCATCCTGCTGGTCGAAGGCCAGACCACCGTCGGCGATTATGTAGAGCTGGATGGCGGCGAAAAGGGCACCATCGTCAAGATGACCGCCCGCGCCTGCGTGCTGGAAACCTTTGATGGCCGCTGGGTCGTGGTGCCCAACGAGCATTTCATCACGACCCGCGTGGTGAACTATTCCGACCAGGGCAGCGCCAACCGATATGAGGCCGCATTCTCCGTCAGCTATGACACCGACATCAACCGCGTGCCCGACATCATCGAAACCGCCGTCGCCCGCCTGCCTTTCGTGCTGCAACAGCCCGATGGGCCAGACTGCGAATTGCGCGGCTTTGGCGAATCGAGCGTCGATTTCGCGGTGGAATACTGGGTGAACGGCATCGATGACGGCAAGAACAAGTATGGCAGCCAGGTGCTGTTCGCGATCTGGAATGCGCTGAAAGAGACGGGGGTAGAGATGCCCTATCCGCACCGCGTCGTCGAACTGCGCCGTCAGGCCAAGACGTGACCGACGCCCCAGACGCTCTTGTCATCGGTGCCGGTCCTGCCGGCTTGATGGCTGCAGAGGAACTGGCCCGCGCCGGGCACCGTGTCGTGGTTGCCGAGGCAAAGCCCAGCCCGGCCCGCAAGTTCCTGATGGCGGGAAAGTCTGGCCTGAACATCACCAAGGACGAACCCGACGCGAGATTTCGGGGCAGCTACCCGGAAGCATGGATTCGTCCCTATCTGGCCGAATTTGGCCCGGCGCAGGTGATGGATTGGGCGCGTGGCCTTGGCCAGCCGGTGTTTACCGGATCGTCTGGCCGGGTGTTTCCCACGGCGATGAAAGGCTCTCCCCTGCTGCGGGCATGGCTGGCGCGGCTGGGCGGGCTGGACGTCACCTTGCGCACCCGCTGGCGCTGGCAGGGGTTCGCGAGCGATGCCCTGCGCTTTGCCACGCCCGAGGGTGACCGACACCTGCGCCCCGCCGTCACCGTTCTGGCGCTGGGCGGGGCCAGTTGGTCGCGGCTGGGGTCTGATGCGGCTTGGTTGCCATGGCTGGCCGAAAAGGGCGTGGGCATCGCCCCCTTCCGCCCCGCCAACATGGGCTTTGCCGTCAAGTGGTCGCCCCATAT
>CALRKX020000355.1:0-3532 GCA_943368305.1 Erythrobacter sanguineus | reverse complement strand
GGTTGTCTTTGATCTGGATGGCACGCTGGCCGATACATCTGCCGACCTGCTGGCGGCGGCGAATGCCTGCTTTACGGCGCTGGGGCATGGCGCGCTGTTGGACGGGCGCGATACGCTGACGGCGTTTCACGGTGGGCGGGCCATGCTGCGGCTGGGGTTTTCGCGGCTGGGTCAGGCCTTTACCGAAGACGACATCAGCCGAGAATACCCCCGCCTGCTGACCCATTACGCCGACAACATCGACACCCACACTCGCCTTTATCCCGGCGCGGTCGAGGCGGTTGAAACCCTGCGCAGCGCCGGTTTTTCCACCGCCATCTGCACCAACAAACCCGAAGGGCTGGCCGAAACCCTTGTGGCCCGCCTTGGCATCCGCGATCTGTTCGGGTCGCTGATCGGGGCCGATACGCTGCCCACCCGAAAACCCGACCCCGCGCCCTATGTCGCCGCCGTGACCCGCGCGGGCGGTGATGTGGCGCGGTCGATGCTGGTGGGCGATACCGATACCGACCGCAAGACCGGCCTTGCCGTGGGCGTTCCGGTGGCGTTGGTGACCTTTGGTCCCGAAGGTGAGGGGGTTTCCCGCTTTACCCCCGAGGCACTGCTGCACGATTTCACCGACCTGCCCGCGCTGGCCGAAAGGCTGGTCGGCTAGCCTAAAGGAACTGCGCGGTGCACCAGTTGCTGGTCTCGTTATACTCACCCAGCAACTGTTCCAGCGTGCGGGTCCGCATCAGCTTGTCAAACCGCTGACCCATGGCCTTGACCTTCTGGTCATCGGTGCCGGGCACATAGGCCAGCATCGCAACGGCATTGGTCTGGGCCGTATCGGCGGTGCCATAGTCGATCAGGCCGGCCTGATACAGAGAATCCGACACCATATACAGCATCGCGGCGCAATGCAGCGCCTGCGCCGCCCGGCCCTGAATGACCAGATCGGCCTGTGCAGGCTGGGCCAACAGGCTGGCGCAAATCATCGCAGGGGTTACAAGTTTCGCAAGACGCCGCATGGCTGATCCTTTCCGGTTGCGTTGGCCCAATATCGCCCGGCAGCCCTATGGCGGGCCAGTGACAAATCCCGTCATCCGCCTGTCGCGCGCGAGTTTGACAGGGGGCAGGTGCCGCCCTAGCTTCCGCCCCATGTCGGACAGCATTTCCCCACCCGCGCGCGTTTCGCGCCACGCCACCCTTTTCGTCCTGTTGACCGTGCTGCTGGACATGGTGGGCTTTGGCATCATTATCCCTGTCCTGCCGGTGCTGATCGAGGATGTCGGCCATATGTCGCTGGCTGAGGCGACGCGGATCGGCGGCTGGATGGCATTTGCCTTTTCCATCACGCAGTTCCTGTTTTCCCCTCTGATGGGCAACCTGTCCGACCGGTTTGGCCGCAGGCCCTTGCTGCTCTTGGCGGTGGCGGGCTTGGGCATCGACTATCTGCTGCACGCCTGGGCACCGACGCTGTTCTGGCTGTTTGTCGGCCGCGCGATTGCGGGGTTCTGCGGATCATCCTGGGTGATCGCCAACGCCTATATCGCCGATGTCACCGCCCCCGAAGACCGCGCCAAGGCCTTTGGTATCATGGGGGCGGCCTTTGGCGTGGGGTTCGTCATCGGCCCCGCCATCGGCGGATTGCTGGGCGAACTTGGCCCCCGCGTGCCCTTTGTGGTGGCGGCGGCCATCTCGGCGCTGAACCTGATCTATGGCCTGTTCGTGCTGCCCGAAACCCTGCCGCGCGACCGCCGCCGCCCGTTTGAACTGGCCCGCGCCAACCCGTTCGGGGCCTTCCGGGTGTTTCGCACTTACAAGGGCGTGCTGCCGCTGTGCGCGGTGATGTTCGTCTTCTTCTTCGCCTCGTCGGTTTACCCGGCGATCTGGCCGTTCTGGGGCATGGGCAAGTTCGGCTGGTCCGAGGCGATGGTGGGCGGCACGCTGGCGATCTTTGGCCTGGTCATGGCAACGTTTCAGGGCCTGGGCAGCGGTCCCGCCGTGCGCCATCTGGGCGAAAGCCGCACCGTCCTGCTGGGGCTGGTCTGCGCCATGGTGGCGATGATCGGCTATGGTCAGGTTGGCACGCTGGCGGCGGTGGTGATGCTGATGGTCATTCACGGGCCAGAGGGCTTTGTGCATCCGATGCTGACGGCGATGATGTCCAAGGCCGTGCCAGAAAATGCGCAGGGCGAGTTGCAGGGCGGTATCTCGGCCATCACCAACATCGCCATGCTGGCCGGAACCGTGTTCTTCGCCCAGATCTTCGGCCATTTCATGGCCGAGGGCCGGGCGTGGCGGTCGCCTGACGTGGCGTTCTGGTTTGCGGCGGGCATCATGGCGCTGGCGCTGGTGCTTTACATCATCGTCCGCCCGCGCGAAAACGCGAAACCATGACCCCCGAGCGTTTTACCGGCAGCTTCACCCAGCAGGAACCCATCCCCGAAGAGGGGATCGCGGCGGCGATTGCCGTGATGCGTCATGGCCGCCTGCACCGCTACAACACCGCGCCCGGAGAGGTGGCCGAAGCGGCGTTGCTGGAACAGGAATTTGCCGAACTTACGGGCGCGAAATATGCGTTGGCCGTGGCCTCTGGCGGCTATGCCTTGGGCTGCGCCCTGCGCGCCGTGGGGCTGCAACCCGGTCAGCCGGTTCTGACCAACGCCTTCACCCTTGCCCCGGTGCCAGGTGCCATTGCGGCGGCAGGCGGCAGGCCGGTGTTTGTTGAGGTGACCGACAATCTGGTGCTGGATTTTGGCCATCTGGAACACCAGGCCAAGGTCAGCGGCGCCCGCATCCTGATGCTGTCGCACATGCGTGGCCATCTGTGCGATATGGAGGCGCTGGTGGCGCTGTGCGCCCGCCTTGGCGTGACGGTCATTGAAGATTGCGCCCATACCATGGGGGCGGCGTGGAAGGGCGTGCCCTCGGGCCGCCACGGTCTGGTGGCCTGCTATTCAACGCAGACCTACAAACACGCAAATTCGGGCGAGGGCGGGTTCCTGATCTCGGATGATGCCGAGGTGATGGCGCGGGCCATCGTGCTGTCGGGCAGCTATATGCTCTATTCCCGCCACCGCGCTGCCCCTGCACCAGAGGTGTTTGAAACCATCCGGCTGGAAACCCCTAACGTCTCGGGCCGGATGGACAATCTGCGCGCGGCCATCCTGCGGCCCCAGTTGCGCACTTTGCCCGACCGTGTGGCGCGCTGGAATGCGCTTTACCGCGAAATGGAGGCGGGGCTGGCAGATACCCCCGGCCTGCGCCTGACCCACCGCCCGGACGAGGAAACCTATGTCGCCTCGTCCTTCCAGTTTCTGCTGCCGGGCTGGTCACCTACCCGGATTGGCGCGTTTCTGGCCCGTACCGGCGCGCGGGGGGTAGAGTTGAAATGGTTCGGCGCGCCCGATCCAGTGGCCTTTACCAGCCGCTATGACCATTGGGCCTATGCCCCCAGCGACGCCTTGCCCCAGACCGACCGCATTCTGGCGGGTCTGATCGACATGCGGCTGCCGCTGACATTCTCGTTGGAAGATGTGGCCCAGAT
>CALRKX020000354.1:0-3536 GCA_943368305.1 Erythrobacter sanguineus | reverse complement strand
AGATAAAGGCAGCGCAGTGCCGAGCAACGCTGACCCGCCGACTGGAAGGACGAGGCCAGCACATCGCGCACCGCCTGTTCCGGCAGGGCGGTGGAATCGACGATCATCGCATTCAGCCCGCCGGTTTCCGCAATCAGCGGGGCAGAAGGGTCAAGGTTGTCGGCCATCGACCGGCGGATCAGCAGGGCGGTTTCGGTTGACCCGGTAAAGGCCACACCCTTGACCCGCCCATCGCGGGTCAGCGCCGCCCCAACCGCCCCATCGCCGGGCAAGAGTTGCAGGGCACTGGCGGGCACCCCGGCCTGATGCAGCAGTTGCACGGCAAGGGCGGCGATCAGCGGGGTCTGTTCGGCAGGTTTGGCCAGCACGCCGTTGCCCGCCGCCAGCGCGGCAGCAATCTGGCCGGTAAAGATCGCCAGTGGGAAGTTCCACGGGGAAATGCAGGCAAACACGCCCCGCGCCGGATGGGCAAGGCCGCTGGCTCCATTGGCATAATAGCGCAGGAAATCCACGGCTTCGCGCAGCTCCGATACGGCATCGGCCAGGGTCTTGCCAGCCTCGCGCGCCAAAAGGGCAAAGGCAGCGCCGGAATGCGCCTCATACAGATCCGCCGCGCGGTTCAGGATTTCGGCGCGAATGTCGGCGGGGGCGGCCCAGGGTTCGGCCAGCCGCAATGCGGTCTCGACATCGGCGGGGCTGGCGGTCAGCACATGGCCCACCACAGCGCCCGTCGCGGGGTTCGTCACCTCAAGCCGCGGACCACCGGCAACAGGGCCTGCCAGCAAGGGGCGGGCGTCGAAATTCTGCCCCATATGAGGGGCGCGTGCGGCCTCGATCGCGGCAAGATCGCCCGCATCGGTCAGATCAAACCCGGCAGAGTTCTTGCGCCCTGCGAACAGGCCCGGCCCGGTCAGGATGGCGGGATTGGCGACCGAAGCCACCCCTTCGATAAAGGTCAGAGGGCAGGCGACAACCCGTTCCGGCGCGATATCCTCATCCACGATCTGGTTGACGAAGCTGGAGTTTGCGCCGTTTTCCAGCAGGCGGCGGACCAGATAGGCCAGCAGGTCGCGGTGCGCGCCAACCGGAGCATAAATACGGCAACGGGTGCCGCGGTCGGTCAGCACAAGGTCATGCAACCGTTCGCCCATGCCATGCAGGCGCTGGAATTCATAGTCGCGCGGGCCGACGCCCGCCGTATCGGCCATGTCCAGAATGGCAGCAACAGTATGGGCATTGTGGCCCGCGAATTGCGGGTAAATCCGGTCGGTCATCCCCAAAAGCTTGCGGGCATTGGCGATATAGCTGACATCGGTCGATTGCTTGCGGGTGAAGACCGGAAAGGACGCCAGCCCCATCACCTGCGCGCGCTTGATCTCGGCATCCCAATAGGCACCCTTGACCAGCCGCACCATGATCTTGCGGTCCAGCCTGGTCGCCAGATCGTGCAGCCAGTCCAGTGTCGCCCCCGCGCGGCGGCCATAGGCCTGCACGACAACGCCAAACCCGTCCCAGCCCGCCAGACCGGCATCGGACAGAACCGCCTCGATCACCTCAAGCGACAGTTTCAGCCGGTCAGCCTCTTCGGCGTCGATGTTCAGGCCCATGCCTGCGGCCTTGGCCAGACCGGCCAGCGCCTTGACCCGTGGCACCAGCTCGGCCATCACGCGGGCACGCTTTGCCACCTCATACCGCGGGTGCAGCGCCGACAGTTTGATTGAGATGCCGGGGTTGCTGCGGATGTCGCCCTTGTCACAGGCCGCCGCAATCGCCGTGATGGCGCGGGAATAGGACAGGTGATAGCGCCGGGCGTCGGCTTCGGTGCGGGCGGCCTCGCCCAGCATATCATAGCTGTAGGTGTAGCCCTTGGCCTCCAGCTCGCGTGCGCGCTTCATCGCGGCTTCGATGGTTTCGCCCAGCACGAACTGACGGCCCATTTCCTTCATCGCGCGCGACACCGCGGTGCGGATGACGGGTTCGCCCAGCCTCTTGACGGCGGCGCGCAGGTGGCCCACCACCCCCGGCTCACGCTCATCCAGCACCTTGCCGGTCAGCATCAGGGCCCAGGTTGAGGCATTGACCAGCGACGAGGCCGATTTGCCAAGGTGGCGGCCCCAGTCGGATGGCGCAATCTTGTCCTCGATCAGCGCATCCATCGTATCGGCATCGGGCACGCGCAACAGCGCCTCGGCCAGACACATCAGCGAGATGCCTTCATCGGTGGACAGGCCGTATTCGGCCAGAAACACTTCCATCAACCCCGGCTTGGCGCTGCCCCGGATGCGCCTCACCAGATCAGCCCCCGAAGCGACAATGCGCGCGCGCGCGGCGCCATCCAGCGCGGCCTGATCAAGCAGGCCACGCAGCAGCGCACCTTCCTCCGCCAGTGAATGAAACTGAAGAACGGTCCAAGGATCGGGCGTGACGGCGGATTGGGATGACAAGACAGACCTCCTGCGTTTGCGACAGTATAGCGCAAATACAAAAGGCGATCTGCCTGTTGATCTGACAACTCTCAGGCAAACCGACCGAAGAGTTGCAAAATATCAGGCGACTTGAAGAAAAACCGCCGCAACCCAAGTTGCAGCGGCCTGTCAGACATTCGCTGCGCCCTCAGGCTGCTTCGCCCTGCACGGACTCCTCTGCAATCGGGCGCGGGAACAGCAGTTGCAGGCCGGGAACCAGCATCGGAACACGGGCCGCATAGTCGTGATACTCGGGGAAGGTCAGCGACAAAACCTGTTCCTCCATCCGGGCGCGGGCCACCTGAAAACACAGGCAGGCCACTGCGATCATATAGGCCGCAACCGACCCGTTCGATATTGCGACGCCGACGATGGTCAGGGCCTCGGCGGCATAAAGCGGATGACGCACAAGGCGGTAGGGGCCACTGGTCACCAGCGAACGCGCTGAAGGCACGACCGAGAACGACTTGCCCAGCCGTGCCAGACACAGGATCGACAGAATGGTTCCCATGACCACGAAGACCGTCGAAGTGATCCGCAGCGCCGGGCTGATATCGACATGCGGGGTAACCCCGACCAGCATCATGCTGAAGGTGCCGATAACGGCAATCAGCCTTGGCATCACACCTGTCAACGTGTTGCGCGGGGGCAGACGGGTCAGCGTGAAATACACCACCAGACCAAGGAACAGCAGGTTGCTGCACTGAGCCAGAAAGATCAGCGGGCCATAGGGCACCTTTTCATAGTTCAAAAGCAGGACAGCCAGATACTTCATCGACGTTGCCGCCGAATAGCTGAAAACAAGGATCAGAAACGCCTTGCCCAGACGGTCTTCGGTAGGGTTTGCCACTTGTGACTCCGTTGTTTTGCGGTGCTGGCTGCGTTCCTGAAAGATCCGCTTGAACGGGTACAGCAGTTGTTGGGGATAGGTTTTGGGAACCGGGTCCGACACGCCGTAGCGCTCTGGCCGGGCCTTGGGCAGAAAGATGGTTCCGCCGATGACATCGATCACCGACAGCAGGGCGGAAAAGTTGCGGTCATAGGCCTCGCGCTGGTTGGCGTGGTGCCAAT
>CALRKX020000353.1:0-3545 GCA_943368305.1 Erythrobacter sanguineus | reverse complement strand
CGACGACAGAGGATTATCTGGGCGTCCATGTAATTGACGCGCGCCAGGTGCATGAAAAGGGCGTGGCCCATGCGGTGGACCTGGCGAAATCCATCGTCGGTGACAAGCCCACCTATGTGACCTTCGACATTGACGCGCTTGATCCGGCCTATGCGCCGGGCACCGGCACGCCGGTTTGGGGGGGACTGCATTCCTGGCAGGCGGCGGCGTGCTTGCGCGATCTGGCGGGCATCAACATGGTCGGTGGCGATGTGGTCGAGGTTTCGCCCCCCTATGACACCACCGGTGCCACAGCCATCGCGGGTGCCCATGTCGCCTATGAGCTGATCTGCCTTTACCACTGGGCAAGGACACAACGTTGAAACTGCGCATTCTGCTGGGATTTTTGCTGGTGACTGTGATTGGGGCGGCCACCTATGTGCGCTTGGCACCCGCTGATCCGGCCATCTGGAACATTGCGCTTGCCCCACGGCCTGCCGCCATTGCGCAGCCGCCTGTCGATCAGGTCACATCGGTCGGCAATGGTGCCTATGCGGTGCTGCGCCTGCCGCCGGAACAGGCCACCGCCGCCCTGATCCGGCTGGATCAGGCCATTCTTGCCACGCCCCGAACCCGTCTGATCGCGGGTTCGACGGCCGAGGGCCACATGACGTGGCAGGCGCGCAGCGCCGTCTGGGGCTTTCCTGATTACACCACCGCACAAGTTACCCCCGAAGGATTGGTGATCTATTCCCGCCAGCGCTTTGGCCGCCAGGACTGGGGGGTGAACGCTGCCCGCCTGCGCGATTGGCTGGACCGAATCGCAACGGCGCCCTAGGCGCAAGGCTGGCCCCCTCGCGACCCCTTGACCGCGGGGGAACCATCCGCCAAACCCCGGCCCATGGTTCCGTTGGAAAAGCTTGCCCAGATCACCCAGCGTTTCGAGTTTCTCGAGGCGCAGTTGCACGCTGGTGCCGCCCCTGCCGAAATCGCCCGCATAAGCCGCGAATATTCCGACCTGAAGCCGGTTGCCGAGGAAATCGTCGCCTATCGCCGCGCGCTGGATGATCTGGCCGAGGCCGAGGCGATGTTGACCGACCCCGAAATGCGGGCGCTGGCCGAAGATGAGATACCCGCGCTGAAGGCCCGCATTCCGGTAATGGAACAGGCGCTGCGCATCGCCTTGCTGCCCAAGGATTCCGCCGATGCCCGCCCTGCCATTCTGGAAATCCGCCCCGGCACAGGCGGCGAAGAGGCCAGCCTGTTCGCGGGCGATCTGGCCCGGATGTATCAACGCTATGCCGAGCGTATGGGCTGGCGGTTCGAGGTGCTGGAACAGCAGACTTCGGACCTTGGCGGCATCAAGGAGTTCACCGCCCATGTCCAGGGCGAGGGTGTCTACGCCCGGCTGAAATACGAATCCGGCGTTCACCGTGTGCAGCGCGTGCCGGAAACCGAGGCGGGCGGGCGCATTCATACCTCTGCGGCCACGGTGGCGGTGCTGCCAGAGGCGGAGGAGGTTGATATCGACATCCCCGCCAGCGACATCCGCATCGACACCATGCGCAGTTCCGGCGCGGGTGGCCAGCACGTCAACACGACAGATTCCGCCGTGCGCATCACGCACCTGCCTTCGGGTATCGTCGTGACCAGTTCCGAAAAGTCGCAGCACCAGAACCGCGCCATTGCCATGCAGGTCTTGCGCGCCCGGCTTTACGAGGCCGAGCGAGAGCGGCTGGACAAGGAACGCAGCGATGCCCGCAAGTCGCAAGTCGGGTCCGGTGACCGCAGCGAGCGCATCCGCACCTATAATTTCCCGCAAGGCCGGATGACCGATCACCGCATCAACCTGACGCTTTATGCGCTGGCGCAGATCATGGCGGGTGATCTGACCGAGACGATTGATACGCTGATCGCCCATGACCAGGCCGAAAAGCTGGCCGAGATGGAAGGATGAAGGGCAACGAAGCCCTGCGCGCCGCCATCCCCCGCCTGCGCGAAGCGGGAATAGAGGATGCCGCGCGCGATGCCCGTCTTTTGCTGGCCCATGCCATGGATCTGGCGCCAGACCGGTTGACTCTGCATCTGCCGGACCTTTTGTCAGAGGGGCAGCGCGCGGCCTATGACGCCGCCATTGCCGCCCGTGCCGCGCGTCAGCCTGTGTCGCAGATCATCGGACAGCGCCTGTTCTGGGGGCGCAGCTTCCGTGTCACCCGCGACACGCTGGACCCGCGCCCGGAAACCGAGGTGCTGGTGGCTGAAGCCCTGTCGCGCCCCTTTGTCAAAATGGCGGATCTGGGAACCGGCACCGGCTGTATCCTGATTTCCTGCCTGTTGGACATGCCGATGGCGACGGGTCTGGGCACCGACCAATCCCTTGCTGCGCTGGAGGTGGCCGGTGGCAATGCCCGCGCCCATGGTCTGGGTACCCGCGCGCAGTTTCGTCAGGCCGACTGGTTTCAGGGCATCGCCGACCGCTTTGATCTGATCGTGTCGAACCCGCCCTATATCGCGGCGGACGAGATGCCCGCCCTTTCACCCGAAGTGCGCGACTGGGAGCCGATGGCGGCGCTGACGCCGGGGGGCGACGGGCTGAACGCCTATCGTGCCATTGCGCTGGGGGCCGGGGCGCGGCTGATGCCGGGGGGGCGCCTTTTGCTGGAGATCGGGCCAACCCAAGGCGCAGCGGTGGTGGCGCTGTTGGCGGCACAGGGGTTTGCGGGCCTGCGCATTCTGCCCGATCTTGATGGCCGCGACCGGGTCGTGGTGGCCGTCGCACCGGGGGATGCCGACCGTTGCGGATCGGCCTAGACCCGCTGTTTCCTGAACAAATGCGTGGTATCCCGCAGAATCTCCTTGTCAGAGGCGCGGTTCCGTGGTTATTCCGCAAGTGCACGAGGGCGGGCCTTTCGCCCCCTCCTGCAGAATGCCATGCACCCGCCTGACTGTTTTTCGGCCCCTGAAAGGGCTGCGGCAGGGTCCAAGCCATCAAAGGACAAGATGCGCTCCTCCAAGTCTCGTTCGCGCTCGAAGCAGAACCGCCCGCGCACGCTCGGCAATATCATCAACCGTGTGTTCGACTCCTCTGGCCCAGAGGGGAAGGTGCGTGGAACGCCGCAGCAGATCATTGAAAAGTATCAGGCGCTGGCGCGCGATGCGCAACTGTCGAACGACCGTGTCGCGGCCGAGAACTTCATGCAGCATGCCGAGCATTACACTCGGATGCTGGCAGAGGCGCAGCGCGAAATGGCGGCCGAACAAGAGGCTCGCCAGCAGTATCACCAGCAGAACAACCAGAACGGCAATCAGAACGGCAACCGCGATCGTCCGGCCAATGACCGGGGCGAGCGGCAGGACTATCGTGGCGAACAGCCTGACGATTTCGCGGCCAATGCCGACGGCTTCGAGGTAATGGGCGGCGATGATGACGGCCATCTGGTCGAGCTGCCAGAGGCGCCGCGCCCGCAGCAGCAACCGCAACAGAACCAGCGCCGCGATGACAACCCGAACCGCGACAATAACCAGAACCGTCGCCGCGACGACAATCGCCGCCGGGATGACAACAA
>CALRKX020000352.1:0-3558 GCA_943368305.1 Erythrobacter sanguineus | reverse complement strand
CGACACGCCCAAGGCCTTCCGCGCCGCCGAGGCGGATATGGCGGGCCGTCGCAACCTTGGTATCTCGGTCGAACTGATCGACAGCGCGACCTTGGCCGCGATGGAGCCGGGCCTGCCGGAAAAGGCGGGGGCCGCCTTTTTCCCCAAGGCCGTCTTCCTGTCCGACCCCGGGCTGATGGGGCAGCGGTTGGCCGCCCATGTTCTGGCCAAAGCCCAGCATGTGCAGGCCCGCGCCGATACCATCACCCGCCAATTTGACGGCATGATCGTCGAGGGCCCCGGCCTGCGGCTCCATGCCCGCAAGGTGGTGATTGCAGCGGGCGCGCATTCCCGCCCCCTCGCCCGGTCGGCGGGCGACCGCGTGCCCTTGGATACCGAACGCGGCTATCACGCCGAATGGGATATGCCCGTGCCGCGCCTGACGCGCCCCTGCTGCCCGGTGTCGCGCGGGTTCTACCTCTGCCCGATGCAGGGCCGGTTGCGGGTGGTGGGCACGGTGGAGCTGGGCGGCCTGACCGCCCCGCCATCTCCCCACCGCATCGCCAAGCTGATCGAGGGCGCGCGCTGGGTTTTCCCCGATCTGGGCGAGCCGGACCGCACATGGATGGGCTTTCGCCCCTCGATGCCCGACAGCCTGCCGGTCATCGGGCCGTCGGCGGCCGGGCCGGATGTGTATCATGCCTATGGCCATGGCCATATCGGTCTCACCCTTGCGCCCATCACCGCCCGCCTGATCGCCGATACCGTCGCGGGCCGCCGCCCAGAGTTGGACCTGGCACCCTATCTGCCCGGCCGGTTCTAACGCGAGAACACCACCGCCGTCCCAAGCCCCCCCGCCGCCGCAATCGCCGCCAGCCCATGACCCGCCCGCAGGTCATGGAACATCCGCACTGCCAGAATGGCGCCCGAGGCCCCAATCGGGTGCCCCCGCGCCAGCGCGCCACCCCGCAGATTGGTTTTCAGCGGGTCCAGCGCCGCGCCTTGCACGCAGGCAATCGCCTGCGCCGCATAGGCCTCCATCATCTCGACCTGCGCCAGATCATCCGGGCGCAGACCCGCGCGCGCCAACGCCGCCGCAATCGCCGGAACCGGGGCCAGCCCCGGCTCTTCTGGCGCCGCCCCCAGCGTGATGCCGGGACCGATCCGCAAGGCCCCCGGCCCCGCCAGACCCTCTGCTGCCACCACCACGAAGGCCGCCGCATCCGCCGCGACCGCAGCTGTCGCCACCGTGACGCTGCCCGCCAAAACCTTTGCCCGCGCGGTCAGTGCCGGGGTCATCCGCCGGGCAAAGCCATCGCGCGCCACACCCGCCAGCGGCACGATCTCGGGCCAGTCATACTTGGCCAGCGCCTTGCGGTGGCTTTCCACCGCCCAGTGATCCTGCTCCTGCCGGGAAATCGCCAGCCGCCGGGCACGCGCATCGGCGGCCACCGTCCTATCGGGGTCGCGGTCACGCCAAGGGGTAAAGGGCGGCTGGTCATAGGGCACCGCATCGCCCCCATCCGGGTCGGTCGCCAGCCGCAGGGGCCTGCGCGAATAGCTTTCCACCCCGCCCGCCACCACAACCCGCGCGGTCCCGCTATCCACCAGTGCCGCCGCCAGCAGAATGGCATCCAGCCCGCCCACGCATTGCCGGTCAATCGTCAGCCCCGCCACCCGCTCGGGCAATCCCGCCGCCAGCGCCACCCGCCGCGCAGGATTGCCGCCCGCCCCAAGGGCATTGGCCGCGATCAGCTCGTCCACCTGCGCACCGTCCAGACCGACATCGGCCAGCACCGCCTGCACCACCGGGGCGGCCAGATCCTCAATCCGCAGGCGGGCAAAGTCGCCACCCCGAGGCAGAACCGCCGTGCGCCGGGCCGACAGGATCACCGCCATGACAGCTCCCGTGCAATTGCCGCAAGATCGGTCTTGCCCGAGGCCAGTTCTGGCCAATCCTGCCGCCAGATCAGCGCCTTGGGTGCCTTCAGCGGCCCCAGTTCCGCCCGCGCCGCCCGCAAGATCACCCCTTCCTGCGCCGCATCCCCCAGACAGACCGCCACCAGAACCTGCCCGCGCAGCCCATCGGCCACCGGCACCACCGCCACGCGCGCCACTCCGGGCAGGCCCGCCAGAAGCGCCTCGATCTCTTCGGGAAACACGTTCTGGTCAGCCACCGTCACCATCCGCCCGGCTCGGCCCGCCAGATACACCTGCCCATCGGCCAGCCAGCCAATTTCCCCCACGGTCAGCCAACCGTCCCGCCACCATGCGCCGCCCGGATCATCCCCGGCATAGCCTTGAAACAGATAGGGACTTTGCACCCAGATCTCGCCAATCTCACCATCTGGCAACGGGTGTCCCTGGCCATCCCGCACCGACACCCGCACCCCCGGATAGGGCGCGCCAACCGCATCGGCGGGGGTTTCCGGCCCGGCCAAGGTGATGAAACTGGCCTCTGCCGCGCCATAGAATTCCCGCACCACCGCCTGCGGGGCCATCGCGGTCAGGGCCGCCCGCAGCGCGCCATCCAGCTTGGACCCGCCCACCAGAACCAGCCGCAAATCGGTCAACCCCGGCTGGCCACCTTCTACCAGCAACCGCAACTGCGCCGGCGTGGCATAAACCAGCGCCACTGCCCGTTCGGCCATCACCTGCCGCTGGCGATCCGGCCGCATCCCGTCCAGCAGATGCACCTCGGCCCCAAGACACGCCCCCTCCAGCGCGCCATAAAGCGACAGCGAATGTGATAGCCGCCCCAAGACCGCAAGCCGCATCCCCGGCCCGATGCCAAACAGCCCCGCATTCACCGCGAAACCCGCTGTCCAGCTTTCCACGCTGCGCCAGATGCGCCGGGGCTGCCCGGAGGAACCAGAGGTCAGGGTCTCGAATCCCGCCGCCGCAGGCTCACCCGCCCCGCCAATGCGAAACCCGCAGCCTCGCCCGAACGCCGCCATCAGCGCGGCACCACCGGGCCGGTCCGGCAGAACCGCCGCCGCCGAGGTCGGACGCAATGCCACCTCGCCGGCGGCGTCAAACAGCCGCGCCGCAGGATGCAGCCGAAACCGCGCTTTCATACTGGCAAAAATATCCCCGCCGGAGGCATCCGCCCCCGCAACCCACTCAGCGTTTGCCAAGAACCGACGCCATCCGCCGCAGCGCCAGCAGATACCCTTCGATGCCAAATCCCGCGATAACGCCATCAGCACGGCCCGAAACAAAGGAATGGTGCCGGAACGCCTCGCGCTTGTGGATGTTCGAGATGTGAACCTCCAGCACCGGGCCATCAAAGGCGTTCAGCGCATCCAGGATTGCAACCGAGGTATGGCTGTAGGCGCCAGGGTTGATGATGATGCCTGCCGCCTCGGCTCGCGCCTGCTGAATCCAGTCCACCAACTGGCCCTCATGGTTCGATTGCAGGTGCCGCACTGTCAGGCCCAGTTCTTCGCCCAGATCGGCCAGCGCCGCTGCCACATCCTCCAGCGTCTCGCGCCCATAGATTTCGGGCTGGCGCTGGCCCAGCAGGTTAAGGTTCGGCCCGTTCAGGGCAAAGATCGGCTTGGTCAAGGCACTGCTCCG
>CALRKX020000351.1:0-3566 GCA_943368305.1 Erythrobacter sanguineus | reverse complement strand
AGGGCCGGAAATGAACCAGATCATCCTGCGCGATGTGACCTTCAGCCGCCGCCCCCGCGCCGATTTGTGAGGATGCGATGCCCGACACCACGCTGACCAAAACCCGCATCCGCGCCGGCATCTGGGAAGGCATCCTGACCGGCCCCACCAGCCCGCCCACGCTGGAGGTGACACTGCTGGAAAAGCCCCTGGCGGGCGTCACCGTCACCACCCTGCCCGATCAGCCTAGCGCATGGGCCGTGCGTGTGCCCATCCCGGCAGAGGTGCTGAGTGACGGGGTCCAGACCTTCCTGATCCGCGACACGGCGGCCGGGGCGACACTGCAACATTTCACCATCATCACCGGCGTGGCGATGGAGGATGACCTGCGCGCCGAGGTGGACCTTTTGCGCGCAGAACTGGACATGTTGAAACGCGCTTTCAGGCGGCATTGTCTGGAAACGGTGGGCTAAGGGGAATGGTGCGTGGGGACCACGCTCCCTAATGATTGCGCGCTACGCGGTAGGCACGCGCTTTGCACGCATCGCCCCTAAACTGCCTCGCGCAAGATACGCGGCACCTTGAACTCAATGTCTTCCTGCGCGGTTTCCACCAGCTCGACTTGCGCGTCGTAGCGGGCGCGAAACGCATCCAGCACCTCATCGACCAGCACCTCTGGTGCGCTGGCCCCTGCCGTCACCCCGACAGCGCCAATACCATCCAGCGCGCGCCAGTCGATTTCCGCAGCCCGCTGGATCAGTTGCGCATAGCCGCAGCCCGCCGCGCGCCCGACCTCGACCAGTCGCTTCGAATTGGACGAATTCGGCGCCCCGATCACCAAAAGCGCGTCGATCCGCGGCGCAATCGCCTTGACCGCCGCCTGCCGGTTGGTGGTGGCGTAACAGATGTCTTCCTTGTGCGGCCCGATGATCGCGGGAAACTGCGCCTTCAGCGCCGCAACAATCCCCGCCGTATCATCCACCGACAGCGTGGTTTGGGTGATGAAGGCCAGCTTGCCCTCATCGCGCACCACCAGTCCCGCCACATCCTCGGCGGTTTCCACCAGCAGCACTTCTCCGGGTGGCAATTGCCCCATGGTGCCGATGGTTTCGGGGTGCCCGGCATGGCCGATCATCACCATCTGCAAGCCCGCCTCGAAATGGCGATGTGCCTCGGAATGCACCTTGGTCACCAGGGGGCAGGTCGCATCGACCGCGATCATGTGGCGGGCCGCCGCGGCCTCTGGCACCGATTTCGGCACGCCATGCGCTGAAAAGATCACAGGGCGGTCGGCGGGGCATTCGTCCAGTTCCTCGACGAACACCGCCCCCTTGGCGCGCAGCGCATCGACGACGAATTTATTGTGCACGATCTCGTGGCGCACATAGACCGGCGCGCCCCATTTCCCGATCGCCATCTCGACGATCTTGATCGCACGGTCCACGCCGGCGCAAAATCCGCGCGGAGCGGCAAGATACAGGGTCAGCTTCGGCTTCATCGCGCGCCTCTCTTTGCCCAACCCTAGCTAATCGCTTGGCCCCATCAGGTCCAGCCTGCACAGATCACAGCGCCCGAAATGCATTGGGGCCAGAGGTTCCCCAACCTCTGGCCCCAATGCGGTTTTGCCGGTGCCTACTGCGTTGGCCTGTTACTTGGCCGAAACCGGCACCATTTCGGCCTCGATCGGGCGCGGTTCGCGGGGCGGTCGGCCGATCACGTCGCGCAGCTCGTCCAGTTCGATGAAATTATCCGCCTGGCGGCGCAGTTCGTCGGCGATCATCGGCGGCTGGCTGCGGATGGTCGATACGACCGACACACGAACCCCCTGCCGTTGCAGGCTTTCCACCAGCGGACGGAAATCGCCGTCGCCGGAAAAAAGCACCACATGATCGACGCGTGGCGCCAGCTCCATGGCATCGACCGTCAGTTCGATATCCATGTTGCCCTTCACCTTCCGGCGACCCTGGCTGTCGGTATATTCCTTGGCCGGTTTCGTACGCATGGTAAAGCCGTTGTAATGCAGCCAGTCCACCAGCGGCCGGATCGGCGAATAATCGTCGTTCTCCAGCAGCGCGGTGTAATAGAACGCACGCAACAACTTGCCACGACGAATGAATTCTTGCCGCAGCAGTTTATAGTCGATGTCAAACCCCAGCGCCTTGGCGGCGGCATACAGGTTCGACCCGTCTATGAACAGCGCAAGCCGTTCGTCCTTGTAAAACATCCAGTCTTCCCCTCGGTAATAAATTCAACCACCAATCGCGTTCCGTGAGTGACCAACGTATTTTCAGCAATATGGCAGTGACATAAGAAGATATGGCGAGATGGATGAACCGCCACAAGGCGGCTGAAGGACTAGGTACCCATCCGAAAGGATAGGGTAGCAAATGGGCGGGCCGTGGAAAAGACAGCACTTATAGCACTGGGCGGCAATCTGCCATGGAACGGGCAGTTGCCGCAGCAGACCATAATCGAGGCCGCTGAAGCGGTTTTGCAGGCCTTCGGTGGCCCTGTTGTTACCAGCAAGTTGTATCGCACGCCCGCTTTTCCCGCGGGCTCCGGGCCCGACTATGTAAATGCTGCCGTTTTGGTGACGCTACGTCATAATGCCTCTGCCGAAGATATTCTTGTCAAACTGCATCAGATAGAGGGCCGATTCGGCAGGCAGCGCCTGCAACGCTGGGGGATGCGCAGCCTCGACCTTGATCTTCTGGCTACGGGCGACCTTGTGAAGCCCGATCTGGCCACATGGCAGCACTGGCACGACCTGCCGCCGACCGAACAGACCCGTCAGGCACCGAACAGCCTGATCCTGCCCCATCCGCGCTTGCAGGATCGGGCCTTCGTGCTGGTTCCCTTGGCCGATGTCGCCCCAGACTGGCGCCACCCCATCCTTGGGCTGACCGTTCTTCAGATGCGGGATGCCTTGCCCAAGGCCGAGCTTGATCAGGTTGTGGCGCTTGACTCTGCCGGAATGTCCTGATTATGCGCTTGTAATGATACCCTCCGGCGCTTAAATAGGCGTTTCCCGATCCCCTGCCCGACTGGAGTTTCCAATGGCCCGCGTGACGGTTGAAGATTGCGTTGACAAGGTCCCGAACAGGTTCGACCTGGTGATGCTGGCTGCGCATCGTGCGCGCGAGATCCAGTCCGGTTCTGCCCCGACGGTTGACCGCGACAATGACAAGAACCCCGTCGTCTCGCTGCGCGAGATCGCCGAGGAAACCCAGAACGCAGGCGCGCTGCGCGAACGGATGATCGAAAGCTATCAGACCCAGATCGAGGTTGACGAGCCGGAAGACGACCAGATGGCGCTGCTGATGTCGGGCGAGATCGACCGCCCGATGCAGGATGACATGTCGGAAGAAAAACTCCTCCGCGCGCTGATGGAAGCGCAGGGCGAGCTTTAAGGCCCTTTTGGGCCATTCGGGGCGATGATGATCGACGTCGAAGACCTCATCGCCCTTGTCCGGAACTACAATCCGCGTTGCAATGCCGATCTGATCCGTCAGGCCTATGCCTACGGCACCAAGATGCACGAAGGCCAGTTCCGCAAATCGGGCGAGGCCTATTTCACCCATCCTGTC
>CALRKX020000350.1:0-3570 GCA_943368305.1 Erythrobacter sanguineus | reverse complement strand
TCCCAGCCTCACCCTTGGCATCGAAGGCGGCACCCATGCCCTGCCCATGGCAGCCCCCGGCCTTTTGGTGGTGCTGCGCCAGCTTTTGGCCAATTCCTCCGGCCACGGGGCCAGCCACATCACCCTTGCCGCCGCGCCCCAGCCCGAGGCCCTGCTGCTGACCGTCGCCGACAACGGTCCCGGCATCTCGCCCGGCAACGTTGCCCGCCTGTTCGACCCGTTCTTCACCACCCGCCGTGATCAGGGCGGCACCGGCATGGGGCTGACCATCGCCCGCAACCTTCTGGCCGCCCACAACGCCGGTATCGAGGCTGCGGCCAGCGATACCGGTGCCCTGTTCCGTCTGACCTTTCCAGTGGCCTGATCTATCACATCCCCCCGTGGGGAGCGGATGGGTGGGCTTTGAGCAGAACCGCCTAAACCCGCCGGAACACCATCACCAGCCCGCGGTCATCCTTGTGCGGATGGTCGGCGCCTTCGTAAATCGCGATGTCGCGGAACGCGACCGGCGTGATCTGCCCGGCTGCCACCATCCGCGCCAGGGCCGAGCCGAACCCCGCCCCGTCCAGCACCGGCGCAATCGTGCCACAGGCAAACACCGCGCCGGGCCGCGTGATGCGCAGCAGTTCGGGGAAACACTCTGGCCCCACATGGCCATGGGTGAAGGTGCCGCAGGAAATCACCGCGTCATAGCTGCCGTCAGGAATTTCCAGCACCTTTGTCAGATCGCCCAGCATCAGGCTGCGATAGAGCCCCTTGCCGCGCGCGACCTCCAGCATCTCGGGCGTGATATCCAGCGCATCGACCGTATGGCCGTGTAACGATTCCGCCACCAGCCCGGTGCCCGCGCCAATATCCAGAATCTCGGCATCGCCGGCGATTTCGCCCTTCAGGATGGCCGCAATCTCGCGCGGAGCGATATAGCCCCAGGCGGCACCAAAGCTGTGGTCATAGCTTTCGGCCCAGGCGCCATACATGCGCCGGGCATCTTCGGGGCCGTCGATCTGATAGGCTTCGTCCAGGTCGTAACCGTCATCCAGCGACATGACATTCCTCTTGCGATTGGGTGGCTGACCCTGATCACAAGCCCATGACGCGAGAATGACAGGTCAGACGGGCACGAACCCGCCGCGCGTGGGGTCAAACTGCTGCAACTCGCCCTCGCCGGTGTTGTTCCAAAGGCCGTGAATCGTCAGCTTTTCGTTGTTCACCGCTTCGGCGACAAATGGAAAGGTCATCAGGTTTTCCAGGCTGACCAGCACGGCCTGATGCTCCAGCGCGCGCAGAATGTCATCCTTGCCCATATGGGCCACACGTTCAAAGCCGGGGCGCAGAATGTCCATCCAGCGGCCAACGAAGCTGGTCTTTTCCTCAAGCTGCGGGGCATGGCCGGTGCACATGTCATGGCAGCCTTTCACACCGCCACAACTGGAATGGCCCAAGACCACGATATGCGCCACACCCAGAGAGGTGACGGCATATTCCACCGCAGCCGAGGTGCCGTGGCGCTCGCCGTCCGGAGTATAGGGCGGCACAAGGCCCGCGATATTGCGGTGAATGAAGAACTCGCCCTCATCCGCGCCAAAGATCGAGGTGACATGCACCCGGCTGTCACAGCAGGAAATCACCATCGCGCGCGGATGCTGGCCGCTTTCGGCCAGACGGCGATACCAGGCCTTGTTGTCCTGATAGGTCGTCGCGCGCCAGCCGTGGAACCGGCTGATCAGATAGGAGGGCAACGGGCGGGCAGCGTCCATCTTGTCATCCTTTCATATCACTCGCCCCCGTCTAGGCTGCAATTGCAGAAAATTCGAGAGGATTCTTTTCGTGACCTCAACGAAATCTTCAGCCTGTTTCGGCAGCATCGGTCTTGGGTGTGAACAATAATCAGGTGAGTGTGATGGCCGACAATGTCGTGGCCCTCAGGCCAAAGGAATGCGTGCGTCAGGATGCCGAACCGATCGCGACGATCTATCGGAATCTGGGCACGGCTTCGGCCGAGCAGGTCGTAACACGGGAACTGGGGGAACTGGCGCTGACCATGGCGGGGTTGGCGCAACAGGTGCGGGGGCATCAGATCAAGGATCTGCCGCGCCATCTGCGCCACTTGCAGCGCATGGCGGAATCCTTGGGGCTGGTCAGTCTGGGCCTTGTGGCGCTGGATGTGCAGGATTGCCTGCGCCGCGCCGATTCCACCGCCTTCACCGCCGTCTGGGCACGGCTGTTGCGCATTGCGGAACGGTCTCTGGCCCCGGACAAGGATTTGTTGGACCAGACGTTTCGCTAGTGTGGATTGTCAATATGGGGGCGAAGGCACATAAACCCCACCTGCTCTGGCGAAGGCCATCACCTTCGCCATGCGCTGAAACGACACGTTGCCCCGCCGGGCGCTCTTGCCCCGCCGGCAGCCTCGGTGCAGCTTCGGGGCATCACCAAGGATGCCCAGATGACCCCGCAATTCACCGACTCCACCGCCCCCAGCCTCCCCCTGCATGTCGTCTCCGCCGAAGGGCTGGCCGCCTTTGTTGATGGCCAACCGCCTGCGGCACAGGCATGGCTGGCCGCGACGGGGTTTGACGCCGCCTTGGGCGACTTGCGGCTGATCCCCGGCGCGGATGGGCAGGTCACGGCGGCGGTGGCGGGTTACGGCACCGCCAAAACCCGCGCCCGCACTCGATTCGCGCTGGCAAAGGCGGCGGCGTGCCTGCCTGTCGGCAACTGGCACCTTGTGGGCGATCTGACCGCCGATCAGCAGGCAGAGGCGGCGCTGGCCTTTCTGTTGCAATCCTATCGCTTCGACCGTTACCGCCCCGGCAAGCCCACCGCCGAATCCGCCCGGCTGAAACTGACAGAGGGGCTGGATGCCGCCCGCCTGACCGCCATGGCCGAAGGCGAATTCCTGACCCGCGACCTGATCAACACCCCCGCGCTGGATATGGGGCCGGATGAGTTGGAGCAGGCCTTCACCGCGCTGGCCGACCGGTTCGGCGCCACTGCTACGGTGATCAAGGGCGACGCTCTGGCGCAAGGATTTCCGATGATCCACGCCGTCGGCCGCGCCTCTCCGCGTGCGCCCCGGTTGCTGGAGATGCGCTGGGGCACCACCGGCCCCGCCCTTACGCTGGTGGGAAAGGGCGTGTGCTTTGATACCGGCGGGCTGAACATCAAGACCGGCAACTTCATGCTTTTGATGAAGAAAGACATGGGCGGTGCCGCCACCGTTCTTGGTCTTGCCCATATGATCATGCGCCTTGGCCTACCCTTGCGCCTGCGCGTTCTGGTGCCTGCGGTGGAAAATGTGATCGCAGGTGATGCCCAACGCCCGCGTGATATTCTGACCAGCCGCAAGGGCCTGACGGTCGAGGTGAACGACACTGACGCCGAGGGCCGTCTGGTGCTGGCCGACGCCCTCGCCTATGCCTGTGAGGAACCCTGTGATGCGCTGATCAGTATGGCCACCCTGACCGGAGCCGCGCGTGTGGCGGTTGGCCCCGACCTTGCGCCCTATTACACCGATGACGATGCCATGGCGCAGGCGCTGGAGGCCGGGGCCAGAGCGGGCTTTGATCC
>CALRKX020000349.1:0-3572 GCA_943368305.1 Erythrobacter sanguineus | reverse complement strand
AACCCCTGTTGGCCAACAGCCTTGGCGCGCAGGAAACCACGCTGTTCAAGATGGTGGCGGCCTATGCCATGTTCGCCAACGGCGGCGAGCGGGTGGACCCGACGCTGGTGGACCGGGTGCAGGACCGCTTTGGCAAGACCGTCTATCGCCATGACAAACGGCAATGCGAGGATTGCGCCGCCGATCACCTGCCGGACGGTCATCAGGTGACCATCGATTCCAATCGCGAGCGGGTGATGGATGCCATCACCGCCTATCAGTTGACCTCGATGATGCAGGGCGTCATCCTGCGGGGGTCGGGGTCTGGCGTGCATCTGCCGGTGCCGGTGGCGGGCAAGACCGGCACCACCAACGATGCCAAGGACGTGTGGTTCATCGGCTTTACCTCGAACCTCGTGGCGGGGTGCTACATGGGATATGATCAGCCGCGCACGCTGGGGCCGGGGGCCTTTGGCGGCACGCTTTGCGTTCCGATCTTTCAGGAATTCATGCAAGAGGCGATCAAGACCTATGGTGGCACCGATTTCAAGGTTCCCCCCGGTGGCTATTTCCAGAAGATCGACCGCTTTTCCGGGGCCAAACTGCCCGCCGATGCCAGCGGCCCGAACGTGATTGCCGAATACTTCCGCGAGGGCGAAGAGGTGCTGTATGGCCTTGATGCGCTGGTGGATGGCGGCTTTACCATGGGGGCGAACCTGCCCTTGTTCTCTCCGGGTGAATCCGATGCGGGTGATACGCTGACCACTTCCGACGGGTCGGTGAAATCGGTGCCGAAAAAGGCCGATTTTGGCACGCTCAGTTCCGGCGGGCTTTATTAGCGGGGGGCAGATTTGCCGCGCGCCGCTTGCCGTCAGGGCCTGCGCGCGCTATCACCCCGCCGATCAGACGAGGATGCCCCCATGCGCGCCGAAGCCCAGAACAATGTCGCCGAGATCGAAAAGACCCTGCGTCTTCTCGCCCAGCGGATGGATTGGGAAACTGCCCCCCACCGGCTGGAAGAGTTCGATGCGCTGATCGAGGCGCCCGACCTGTGGAACGATCCGGGCAAGGCGCAAAAGCTGATGAAGGAACGTCAGAGCCTGATCGACGCCGTGGGCACCTACAAGCGGTTGTCGCAGGCGCTGAAGGATAACGTCGAGTTGATCGAGATGGGCGAGATGGAGGGCGACGAAGAAATCGTCACCGAAGCCGAAGCCGCCATTCGCGCGCTGGTGGATGAGGCCGCGCAAAAGCGGCTGGAAGCGCTTTTGGATGGCGAGGCCGACGCCAACGACACTTTCCTTGAAATCAACGCAGGTGCGGGCGGCACCGAAAGTCAGGACTGGGCCGA
Source organism: Erythrobacter sanguineus (assembly GCA_943368305.1). Classification (GTDB taxonomy): domain Bacteria; phylum Pseudomonadota; class Alphaproteobacteria; order Rhodobacterales; family Rhodobacteraceae; genus Fuscibacter. The sequence continues at coordinate 2,242 of CALRKX020000349.1, read as the reverse complement.
AATGCTGGCCCGCATGTTCACGCGCTGGTCCGAACGCAAGGGCTATACCGTTGAAATGCTGTCCGAAACGCCGGGCGAAGAGGCGGGCATCAAATCGGTCGCCTACAAGATTTCCGGGCATAATGCCTATGGCTGGCTGAAAACGGAATCCGGCGTGCATCGTCTGGTGCGGATTTCGCCCTTCGGTTCTGGCGACAAGCGGCAGACCTCTTTCGCCAGCGTGTGGGTTTACCCGGTGGTCGATGACAACATCGAGATCGAGGTGCTGGACAAGGACATCCGCATCGATACCTTCCGTTCGTCCGGTGCCGGTGGCCAGCACGTCAACAAGACCGACTCGGCGGTGCGGATCACCCACTTCCCGACCAACATCGTCGTCACCTCTTCGCTGAAATCGCAGCACCAGAACCGCGAAATTGCGATGAACGCCCTGAAGGCGCGGCTTTACCAGATGGAGTTGGACAAGCGGAACGCCGCCGTCAACGAGGCGCATGAGAGCAAGGGCGACGCGGGCTGGGGCAACCAAATCCGCAGCTATGTCTTGCAGCCCTATCAGATGGTCAAAGACCTGCGCACCAACCACGAAACCAGCGACACGCAAGGCGTGCTGGACGGCGATCTGGATGGGTTCATGGCCGCCACTCTGGCGATGGACGTGGCCGGCAAGTCGCGCGCCGACGCCAACGCCGAATAACCCCTAGCGCCGCGCCCCGCGCAGCATCGCCAGCGAGTAAATCGCCAGCGCCGCCCAGATCATCGGGAAGGCAATGGCACGGGCGCGGCCAAATTCTTCGCCAAAGACAAAGACGGCCGTCAGGAAGATCAGCGTCGGCGACAGGTATTGCATCATGGCAATGGTAGACAGCCGCAAAAGCTTGGCCCCGTTGGCATACAGCATCAACGGCACCGCCGTGACGACGCCACAGCCCAGCAGCAGCCATGTGGTATGGCTGTCCCCCATCAGGAAATGCGCCTCTCCGCGCGATGCCAGCCACCCGGCATAGGCCAGAGCAAAAGGCGTCAGGATCATCACCTCCAGCGTGAAGCCCTGATTTGGCCCCAGCGGAAGCTGCTTTTTCAGGAAGGCATAGGCGGCCCAGGTTACTGTCAGCCCCAGTGCCACGACGGGCAGCTTGCCAGCCTCATAGGTCAGCACCGCCACCGCCAGCGCGGCCAGCGCAATCGCCGCCCATTGCGCGGGCGACAGCCGCTCGCGCAGCACCACCGCGCCGATCAGCACGCTGACCAGCGGGTTGATGTAATATCCCAGCGCCGCCTCCAGCGCATGGCCCGACTGGATCGCCCAGACATAGATCGACCAGTTGACCGAGATCAGCGCCGCCGTCAGCGCAGCCATTCCCAACAGGCGCGGGCTGCGCAGCGCGGCCATCACCTCGCCCGCGCGGCCCCGGAACGCCAGCACCGCCAGCGCCACGGGAACCGACCAGATGACACGGTGGGCCAGCACCTCCAGCGTCGGCACCGCCGCCAGCGCCTTCATGTAAAGCGGCAGAAACCCCCACAGCAGATAGGCGGCAAAGGCATAAAGAAAGCCGGGCAACGTGTCGCGGTTCTGGTCGGGGAGGGGGGGGAGGCTGCTCATATTCGCCGTGTAGCCGCTTTCTCGGGCCGCCGCCAATTCATTCGCGACAGATAGATCATGCCGAACGGTGATGCCGGGGGCGGGCCATGGCCGTATCGCCGGGCCAACTTGCCGGGGCCGTGGTGCGCGCTGGCACCGCAAGCAAGCGCCCCTTGAAGTCTGGAGCCGGGCTTGCGCCCTTGCCAGCCACGCCACCCGTGGTAACCTGCCTGCATGTCCGGTTTTCGATCTCATGCCTGGCCCGGTGTTCCGCTGGCGCTGGGGGCTGCTGTCCTGTTCGGGGCATCGACTCCGTTGTCCAAACTCTTGCTGGGAGCAGTGGACCCCTGGCTTTTGGCCGGGGTTCTTTATCTGGGGGCGGGTGGCGGTCTGGCGGCAGCGTTGTGGCTGCGCCCTCGGTTGGGCCTGCCCAATGCCGAAGCCCCCATGACACGCGCCGATTTCCCGTGGCTGGCGGCCGTGGTGGTGTTTGGCGGCATCCTTGGCCCGCTTTTGCTGATGCTTGGCCTGTCACGCACATCGGCGGCATCGGGGGCCCTGCTGCTGAATCTGGAAGGGTTGGCAACCATGGCCATCGCCTGGCTGGTGTTTCGTGAAAACGTGGACCGGCTGCTTTTGCTGGGGGCGGCGATGATTCTT
>CALRKX020000348.1:0-3597 GCA_943368305.1 Erythrobacter sanguineus | reverse complement strand
GACCCCGGCGCGCGACCTTGGGGGTCAGTCGCGGCCATTCCAGTGCTTGTCATTGGTGCGAAAGCCCGCGCGCCGCAGGCATTGGCTGGAAAACAGCTTGTCGCGCTTGCCATAGATGCGAACCGAGCGACCGCAGTCTGGCAGATTGCGGAAGCCATAGTCACGCAGACAGCGCCCGCCATACAGCGTCACCCGCCCGCTGTCGCGGCTGTCGATGGTGATGGCGCATTCGCCGGGGATGCGGCGGCGGCTGTGACGGTCGCGCGATTGATAATAGTCATCGTCTTCATACCGCGGGCGGTCGCCGTCGCGATGCTTCATGTCATTGACGATGGCGCCCACGATCAAGCCGCCCACGATGATCTTGGCCAGGTTGTCGCTGTCCTCATCAGCTTTCATCGGGCCGGTGCCGGTCAGAACCACCGCTGCGGCGGCGGCCAGCATCGTCAGACCCTTCCACAACCGGGCCGACGTGCGCGGCGTGGCATTGCGGGCCTGCAAAAGTGCCGTTTCAGCCAAGGTTTCCGAGTTCATGTCGTTCAAGATGTGCGCGGTCATCGGTGACCTCCTTTGCCGTTCCTTCTCCCCGACTCGCCTGTTGCATGGCTGTCGGGACCATGCGGTCAACCTGCCCCCACAGCGCAGTGAAGGACAATAACGCGGCGGTGATATGCGATATCAACGCGGAATCCCGCCGTTGGTTATTGTATAACCCCGCCGCCCCGGCGCAGGATGAGGCTACCTTGACGGAGACTGCGAGATGACGCGCCTTGCGCCCTTCCTGACGGCCCTTGCGGTGCTATTTGCGCTGTGTGGGCCTGCGTCCGCCGATTGCTTTGCCGATTACAAAGCCAAGCAGGACAATCCCTTGCGCCTGCATTACGGAGTTGCGCAGGTGTCCGCCTGCGACAAGAAGGCGGCGGCGGCCGAATTGCGGCCCCGGCTGGAACAGGCTGGCTGGACATTGTTGAACGTGCTTTCGGTATTCGGACCGGAAGGGCTTAATGAAAGGAAAGGCAGTGCCGGAGACTACTTCCTCCGTTTCTGACAGCCTGCGCGCGGGCAACCGCGTGGTGGCTTATGGCATCGCCGCCATCGTCGTGATCCTGCTGGGCGCGGCGGTGTTTTTGTTCGTCAGCCTGCCCGATGCCAATGCCTTCAACGCGCGGGTGGAACGGCTGTTTGTTGAGAACAACGATCTGACGACGGCGGCAGAGATCAAGCTGCTGGAGATTCTGGCACAATCCGGCACCGCGTTTTCCGAGGTGCTTGCCAGTTACCGCAGCGTGATCTTTGTGCTGCTGGTGTTTTCCACCGCTTTGCTGGTGGCATCGCTGGTGTTTCTGGTCACCATCATCACGCTGAACCGCCGCATCTCGGCCATTCAGCGGTCGGGCATTCAGGTGTCCTCCATGCTGATCAGCCGCGAGGCGCGGGCGGTTTACATCAACGATATGGAGTTTCAACTGACCGAAGCGGCGATTGAAACCCTGTCGGTTCTGGCTGAAGCGCGGCTGGATGATGAGGTGATGACCGGCGTGCAGATCGAGGCTGTGATCTCGGGGCGGTCGGAAGCAGATTGCGAGGAGGCGGCGGGGGCAACCCGCGTGAAACGCCTGCGCGACGCCCTTGGCAACCAGTTGGTCAGCGAGCTTCTGGTGAAAACCGTCGCGCGGCGCGGCTATATGCTGGCGGTGGGCAAGGATGCCATCCGCATGATCTGATCAACCCGGGGTCTGATCAGCCGACGAACCGGGCAAGGCCGCGAAACAGTGCGACCACCCGGCCATCGCCTGCCGTCACCGTCACATCCAGCACCGCGCTGCGGCCCTGACGCGAGACCTGGCTGGCCTGCGCGGTCAGCACTTCGTCCAGCCGCGCCGGGGTGACATAGTGGATCGACGCTTCCTGTGTTACCGCATTCTCATCGCCCGCATTCGCGGCAAAGCCAAAGGCGGTATCGGCCAGCGTAAAGATCAACCCGCCATGGCAGGCGCCGTGAAGGTTCAGATGCTCGGCCGCGACCGTCACCTCCAGCGTGCTGTCGCCGGGCAGGGCGCGCAGCACGCGGATGCCAAGCTGGCGCGGCAGGGCAGAGGTTTGCAGCTTGCTGGCGATCTGGTCACTGATCATGCGGAAAGAATGTCCTTCACCATGGGAATGACCTTGGTGCCATAAAGTTCGATGCAGGTCATCTGCTGGTCATGCGGCACCGGGCCGGTGGTATATTTCATATCGAACCGCTGAATCGCCAGATCGCGCATCGCGGCGGCAATCTTTTTTGCCACGGTCTCCGGGCTGCCGATGTACAGCGAACCGGTCTCGATCTCATCAATATAGCGGTCCTTGGTGACGGGCGGCCAGCCGCGTTCGCGGCCAAGGCGGCCATACATGTCCTTGTAATGCGGCCAGAAGGTTTCGCGTGCGGCCTCGTCTGTTGCGGCGACGAAACCGGGCGAATGGATGCCGACCGGGCGCTGGGGGCGCTGCATCTGCGTGCAGGCGCGTTGATACAGATCGATATAGGGCAGGAACCGGCGCGGATCGCCGCCGATGATTGCCAGCATCAGTTGCAGGTCTTGCCGTACCACGCGCACCACCGACTCCGGGCTGCCACCGACGCCGACCCAGGTGACAAAGGGCTTGTCGCCCACCGGCGGATAGACACGCTGGTTGGTCAGAGAGGTGCGGTGCTGGCCCTGCCAGGTGACGGATGGGCCGTGAACCAGCTTGGCAAAGAGGTCCAGCTTTTCCTCGAACAGCATTTCGTAATCGTTCAGGTCGTGGCCGAACAAAGGATAGCTTTCGGTAAAACTGCCGCGGCCCAGTATCACCTCTGCCCGGCCATTGGAGATGGCATTCAGGGTGGAAAAGCGCTGGAACACGCGGACCGGATCGTCCGAGGACAGCACCGTCACGGCGGTGCCAAGCTGAATTTTTTCGGTGCGTGCGGCGATGGCGGCCAGCAGTATTTCGGGCGAGGAAATTGCGAAATCTGGCCGGTGATGTTCGCCAAGGCCTATGAAGTGGATGCCTGCCTGATCGGCCAGAACGCCCTGTTCGACCACATCGCGCAGCACCTGATCCATCGGTTTCAGTGCGCCGGTGGCGTCGACCGTCACATCGCCAAAGGTATCAAGCCCCAGTTCAATCGTGCGCATCGGCATGCCCTTTTCCTGTCAGCCCCAGACATAGGGGCTGGCGGGCTGTGGCGAAAGCCAGATTGACGCACACAGGTTGCGCGGCTGCGCTCAACCGCCGAAATGCCGCGCGCCGCGCGCCTCAGCCAGATCCATCTGGCGCTGGCGCTCGCGGAACCGGTCGCGGTCGGCATCCGAATATTCGGCCTGGCAATGATGACAGGCGGCACCGCGTTCATACTCTGGCCGTAGCTTGTCCTCTGGCGACAGCGGGCGGCGGCAGGCGTGGCAACTGTCATATGGCCCCGGTACCAACCCGTGACCCACCGAAACCCGCCCGTCGAACACATAGCATTCGCCGTCCCACAGGCTTTGGTCCTGCGGCACCTCTTCCAGATATTTCAGGATGCCACCCTTCAGATGGTAAACCTGATTGATGCCCTGCCCCAGCAGGAAG
>CALRKX020000347.1:0-3602 GCA_943368305.1 Erythrobacter sanguineus | reverse complement strand
CCACCGCATGGGTGGCGCGGCCCGCGCCTGCCACCCAGTCCAGCAACGTGGGCGCAGGGGGGGCAATGGCGTAATCGTGGCGGTTGGCGGTGCGGTGGAAATCGCCGCACATGCCCGTGAAGGGCCGGGCGATCACACGGCCCACTTTCATCGCGTGCAAATGGGGGGCCAGCTCGGCGCACAGTTTCAGCAGGCGGTCCAGTCCGAACGCCTCTTCATGCGCGGCGATCTGGAACACGCTGTCTGCGGAGGTATAGCAGATTGGCCAACCAGTGCGCAGATGCTCTTCACAATGGGCTGCGATGATCGGCACGCCAGAGGCGTGGCAATTTCCTAAAATCCCATCCGTTCCAGCAAGTTGACAGACGATCTTTACAAGATCGTCTGGAAAGGCCGGGACGGTATTGGGGAAGTAATGCCAATCCCACGGCACCGGCACCCCGGCCAGTTCCCAATGCCCCGAGGGGGTGTCTTTGCCCTTGCTGACCTCGGTTGCTGCCCCCCAAAGGCCGATTGTACCTTTGTGCAACTTCGGCATGCCCAGCCCCGAGGCCAGTGCAACCGCCTGCCCCAATCCCAGCGCGGCAAGGTTGGGCAGGTTCAGCAGGCCGCTGCGCCCAACCTCTGCCCTGCCAGCGGCGCAGGCTTGGGCGATATGCCCAATGGTATTCGCGCCCTCATCGCCAAAGGCTGCCGCATCGGGTGCGCCACCGCAGCCTACGGAATCCATCACGATCAGAAAGGCGCGGGCCATGTCAGGCAATCCTTTTGAGAACAAGAGCAGGTTCGTATCCGGCCTGTTCCGCCAGCCGATAGGCCGCCTGCACCGTGGCAACGGCAGCGGCGGCCTGATCGGCGTTGGCGGCATGCACCATGGCCAAAGGGTCACCGCGCCCGATCTCATCCCCCAGCCCCGCAAGGTCGGACAGCCCGACCGAGGGGTTGATACGCTCGCCCTCGCGCTGGCGTCCGCCGCCAAGGGCCACCACTGCCAGCCCCAGCGCCTGCCCGTCGATGGCCACGACATGGCCGGTTTCGGGGCTTGGCACCTCGACCACCACGGGGGCTGCGGGCAGGCGGTCGGCCCAGCGATCGACGAAATCCGCCGGGCCGCCTTGGGCCGCAATCATCCGCCCGAACCATTCGGCCGCAGCGCCCGATTGCAGGGCCTGCCCGATCCTCCCCGCCCCATCGGCGGCATCGGCGGCCAGCCCGCCCAACGCCAGCGCCTCGCCGCCCAACGCCACGGTCAGATCCCACAAAGCGGTATTGACCGAGGTGCCGGTCAGCGTCTCCATCGTCTCGATCACCTCCAGCGCGTTCCCGGCGGCGGTGGCCAGGGGTTGGCTCATGTCGGTGATCAGCGCGCTGGTCATGCAACCCGCGCCTTGCGCCGTGGTCACCAGCGCACGGGCCAGCGCCTCTGCCTGATCCAGCGATTTCATGAAGGCACCAGAGCCGCATTTCACATCAAGCACCAGCGCCTCCAGCCCCGCCGCAAGTTTCTTGGACAGGATCGAGGCCGTGATCAGGTCGATCGATTCCACAGTGCCCGACACATCGCGAATGGCATAAAGCCGACGGTCGGCGGGGGCGATTTCGGCACTGGCCGACACGATGGCACAGCGGATGTCGGTCAGTTGGCGGCGCAACTGGTCTTCCGACAGGCCGGTTCGAAATCCGGGGATCGATTCCAGCTTGTCCAGCGTGCCGCCGGTATGGCCAAGGCCCCGGCCCGAGATCATCGGCACATAGGCACCGCACACTGCCAGCGCGGGCGCGAGCAGCAGCGAAATACAGTCTCCGATGCCACCGGTGGAATGCTTGTCCAGCACCGGGCCCGGCATATCCCATTGCAGCACCTGACCGGAATCGCGCATGCCCATGGTCAGGGCAACGCGCCCCTCTTCCCCCAGCCCTTTCAGCAACACGGCCATGGCAAAGGCCCCGGCTTGCGCATCGGTTACCGTGCCATCGGCCAGTCCGCGCGCGAACCAGCGCAGTTCGTCGCGGGCAGGCACGCCGCCGTCACGAATGCGGGCGATTATGGCGCGGGCGTCCATCAACTGCGGTCCATGTGCCGGGCAGTGAAAAGGCCGGGCAGCAGTTCGGCCACCGTCATCACCCTTTCCAACCCGCCGGTGGTGGCCAGCGTCACCTTCACGTCAGGGGCGGCAAATTCGGCAATTTTTTGGCGACATCCACCGCAGGGAGGCACCGGCGACGGGCTGTCGGCGATGACGAGCACCTCGGCAATACGGGTCTCGCCCGATGCCACCATGGCGGCAATCGCCCCCGCCTCGGCGCAGGTGCCTTCGGGATAGGCGACGTTTTCGACGTTGCAGCCCTGATAGACGGCCCCATCGGCCCCCCGGATTGCCGCGCCCACCTTGAACCGCGAATAGGGCGCATAGGCCTTTTCGCGCACATCGCTGGCAGCTTGCAAAAGGGACATCTGGGTCTCCATCATTTCCTGACCATCTGGTTGGAGTCTGGGCCGCACGCAGGCAAAGCGCAAGCTTTCCCACCCGTGCATGGCGGAATCACGTTTGTGCGGGCTATGATCGTGGCAAGCCCGGCGGTATGACCCTGCGGCATTCCAAAGATAGCCCGGCCATGGGAAATGGTTTAAGGCTGAACCAGATCAGGGGAGGACCAGATGGTTGACGAGACGCGCAGCGACAATGCCCGCCATCCGGCATTGCACTATCACGAATTTCCCAAGCCCGGTAAGCTGGAAATCCGTCCGACCAAACCCCTGGCCAATGGCCGCGACCTGAGCCTGGCCTATTCGCCCGGCGTGGCCGAGGCCTGTCTGGAGATCAAGGCCGACCCCTCTGCCGCCAGCCGTTACACCGCGCGGGGCAATCTTGTGGCCGTGGTCACCAATGGCACCGCCGTGCTGGGTCTTGGAAACATTGGGGCTTTGGCGTCAAAGCCGGTGATGGAGGGCAAGGCGGTCCTGTTCAAGAAATTCGCCAACATCGACTGTTTCGACATCGAGCTGAACCAGCCCGATCCGGTGAAACTGGCCGAAATCGTCTGCGCGCTGGAGCCTTCGTTCGGCGCCATCAATCTGGAAGACATCAAGGCGCCAGATTGTTTCATCGTTGAACAATTGTGCCGCGAGCGGATGAACATTCCGGTTTTCCATGATGACCAGCATGGCACGGCGATTGTGGTGGGCGCGGCTGCGACCAATGCGCTGCATGTTGCGGGCAAGGCGTTCGATCAGATCAAGGTGGTGTCCACCGGCGGCGGGGCGGCGGGGATTGCCTGCCTGAACATGTTGCTAAAGCTGGGGGTGCGGCGCGAAAACGTCTGGCTGTGTGACCTTGCCGGGCTGGTTTATCATGGCCGGGCCGAGCAGATGACCGAGCAGAAGGCGGCCTATGCCCAAGGCACGACCCCGGCCAGCCTTGCCGAAGTGATTGAAGGTGCCGACCTGTTCCTTGGCCTGTCCGGCCCCGGCGTCCTGACGCCCGAGATGGTGGCCAAGATGGCCCCCCGCCCCATCGTCTTTGCCCTTGCCAACCCGACGCCCGAGATTCTGCCCGATGCGGTGCGCGCGGTGGCCCCCGATGCCATCATCGCGACGGGGC
>CALRKX020000346.1:0-3609 GCA_943368305.1 Erythrobacter sanguineus | reverse complement strand
GGCTCATCGGCCAACAGCAACCGCGGCTGATTGGCCAGCGCCCGGCAGAACGCCACCCGCTGCTGCTCGCCCCCCGACAGGGCGGCAGGCCGGTGGCTGGCGCGCGGCGCCACGCCAACGCGGGCCAGCAGGTCCATCGCCCGCGCCTCGGCCTGGGCCTGGCTTGCGCCATTGGCCAGTTGCGGGATCATCACGTTTTCCAGCGCGGTGAATTCCGGCAGCAGGTGGTGGAACTGATAGACGAACCCCACCTCCTCGCGCCGCGCCTCGGTCCGCGCGCGGTCCGACAGCCCCACCATGTTCCGCCCGCCCAAGGCAACCGACCCGTGGTCCGGCGTGTCCAGCAGCCCAGCGATATGCAGCAGCGTCGATTTCCCGGCACCCGAAGGGGCCACCAGCGCCACCACCTCGCCCCGCTTCACCTCCAGCGTGGCACCGCGCAGCACCGTTACCTCGGACGGCTTGCCCCGGTTGTACACCTTTTCCAGCCCGGCCAGCTCCAGCGCAAACTCACTCATAGCGCAGGGCCTCCACCGGGTTCATGCGGGCCGCGCGGCGCGCCGGAAAGATCGTAACCGCAAAGGACAGGATCAGCGACAGAACAGCCGCCGACATCACGTCATGCCACTGCAACTTGGCGCTTAAATGATAGATTGGCCGCACCGAAGGGTCCCAGACCCCACCACCCGCAACCCAGTTGATCCAGTCGAAAATGGCGGTGAAGTTCAGCGCGAACAGGCAACCCAGCCCGATCCCCATGATCGTGCCCGCCAGCCCGGTGACCGCCCCGCACAGAAAGAACACCCGCAGAATGGCCCCCTCTGTCAGCCCCATGGTGCGCAAGATCCCGATGTCGCGGCCCTTGTTCTTCACCAGCATCACAAGGCCGGAAATGATGTTCATGCTGGCAATCAGCACCAGAATCGACATCAGGATGAACATCATGTTGTCTTCCACCGTCAGGGCGCGCAGGTAATTGCCCGCGCCGTCCTTCCATGTCCAGACCATGGCATTCTGCCCGCCCGCCTTCAGCAGCGCATCGCCATATTGCTCAACGTCTTCAGGGTCTTTGACCATGACCTCGAATTCATCGGCCCGGCCTTCCGCGTTGAAATAGGCCTGCGCTTCGGCAAAGGGCAGATAGGCGCGGGTGCGGTCAATATCGGGGCTGCCGGTGGTGAAGACATAAGTCACCGTATAGGCGTTGACACGGGGGCTGGTGCCAAAGGCGGTCTTCACCCCATCGGCCGAGATCAGCCGCACCTTGTCGCCCACGCCAACATTCAGATCGCGTGCAATACCCGCGCCCAAGGCGATGCCTTGCGGAAACTGCGCCAGATCGCCCAGGTCATCGCCGCCCCCCGCAATACTGGGAATGGTCGCCACATCCTCTGGCTTCATGCCAAATATTTCCGCGCCAGAGTTTTGCCCGTTGGCCGAAATCATCACCTGCCCGCGCACCACGGGGGCCGCCCGCGTCACCCCCGGCACCGCCGCCAGTTGCGCCGCCACCGCGTCATAATCGGCAAAGCCGCGGACCATCTGGCCCTGCTCGTTCATCTGGCCCGATGAATACACCGTCACATGGGCATTCGCCCCCAGAATGGTGTTGACGAATTCCGACCGGAACCCCGCCCGCACCGCCATGGTGGCGATCAGCGCGAACACGGCCAGCGTGATGCCGATCACGCTGATCCAGGTCATCACCGACACCCCGCCCTCTGCCCGCCGGGCGCGCAAATAGCGCCAGGCAATCATGAATTCAAAGCGCGAAAAGGGGCGGGTGCTGGCCAAGGATCTGCTCTTTCGTTTTGCCGCGCACAGTGATGCGGGGGGGGAGAAAGGTCAAGGCAACCAAGCCCCGCCCCGGTTGACGGGAGATCACGCCTTGGTCATCCTGATCGCACCGGAAGGGGCCAACCGGATAAGGCTGAACAAGGGCATCCGCGATGAAAATGGACCTGCACCGCTGCTCTGCCGCGCCCGATGGTGTCTGGATCACCAACGAATACTTTTCGGGCCACCTGCATCAAACCCTGCCCAGTGTCTTCCGCTCGATCGCCACGATCTGCAACAGCAACTCGGGCGTCAGCGATTTCTACATCGGCGTCGCCAGCGGCATCGACTATTTCGAAGCCCTGAAAAGCCGGATCGATTCCCGCAAGGTCGCCTGGGGCGTGACCCATATGTATCTGCTCTATGGCTCGTCCAGCGAGCGCTATACCCGTGCCATGGAACACGCGATCGAGGCGCATTTCAGCGGCAAAGAGCAGCGCGCCAATATCCGCCCCGAGGGGTTTTCAGGCTTCAGCCACCCGCCTGCCACCTTCCGCAATGCCACGGGCGGAGGCGGCGGGCGGCGCGGGCAGTCCGGCAACTATTTCTTGTATCTGGCCTTTCGCAAAGCCTAGCCTCTAGGCCACCCGCCGCCGGAAGGGGCGCAGCAGCAGCCCGAAAATCCCCGCCGTCGCAATCCAGCCGCCCAGATAGCCGATCACAGCGCACAATCCCCCATCCAGCGTGACCGGCATCGCGGGGCGAAAATCGTCCCAGGTGGCGGCAAGGGTCTGCGGGTCGGCCAGCCGCTGCGGCATGGCCAGACGGGCCAGGGGTGACGCCCCGCGCAACGCGGCCAGATTGGCCGACAGCCGGTCATAGCGGGCAAAGGTCTGCCCCATCTCGCCGCGCTGATCCTCCAGAAAGGCGGTGCCCGCCAACTGGCCCAGCGCCGCCTCGCGCGTCAGCCCGTTCGCAGCAGCCGTGGTGTCAAACCCCACCACCACCAGCCGCAAGGCATCGACCTGCCCGGCCAGCCGTTGCAGATACTGCTGCGAAAACTCGGGAAATTGCGACAATCCCACTGCCCCCGCCATGCCCCCTACCACTGCCAGAACCCGGATCATCGCATCCCCTCCCTTTCCTGCACGCTGGCTGTGGCCATTGCAAATGTCAAATCCGCGCCATGATTGGGGCTTTATGAAACCTTGCCAGTATGCAAGAATCGTCTTGTTCATTAGGGAGTATCGCATGTTTGCGCATCGTTTCCGCCTTGTGGCGGTTGGTCTCATTGCCCTTTCATCCAGTCTGAGTCCCGCGCATGCCGGTGGCGTGTATGAGGAAATTCTGGAGCCTGCTGTCCAGCAAACTGACAAGGGATGTTCTGCGGGCCCGCAAGGCACACCTTGCAAGACCACGAAACTTCAGCACGATCAGGGCGGCGAAGACGGCGGCGGGTCTGGTGGCGAAGGCGGGTCTGACGGCGAAGGCGACGGTGGCGGCGAAGGCGACGGTGTCGGCGAAGGCGAAGATGGCGGGTCTGGCGGCAGTCCAAGTGGTGGTGGCGGCAGTTCCGGTGGCGGTTGCACCGGGGATGAATGTGGCGGCTGACCTGTAATCGGCCTTGATGCCCCTGCGGGCCTTTGCCCTGAACGCGATGTCGAACCTGTCCCTGCGGCCCTTGGGCGCAGGGAGCGGGCGCGGGGATTGACCGGGCGCGGTGGCACCGCCACCATACCTCCATGCGGATTATGATCATTGGCGGGTATGGGGTTTTCGGCGGCAGGCTGGCACAGCTTTTGTCGGATGACGCGCGGCTGACCCTGCTGATCG
>CALRKX020000345.1:0-3613 GCA_943368305.1 Erythrobacter sanguineus | reverse complement strand
ATGAGCATCGCCTCTCCCAACCGCTTTTGCGCCAGCAGATCCTCTGCCCCCGTTGGCAGAACCGGGTTGGTAAAGGCAGGGGCAAGGGCGCGGGCCATGCTGTCGGGGGCGTTCAATCCCTTGACCGATCCGGCAGCGACACCGGCCAGAAACCGCGACCGCGCATCATTCGGCGACAGGGCAGAGGTGGCAAGGCTGCGGTAATCGGGCGACAGCAGACCCATTTCATAGGCTATGCGCGCTGCATCCCCGGTCAGCTTCAGCTTTGACAGGGGCAAGGCGTAAAGTTCGGCAAACGGCACCTCTGCCTCGACATCGGCCATGCGGGCATAGGCCAGAGGCAGGCGCTGTTCGATGGCGCCCAGATCGCCGGCCGTCAGGGCGGCATCAAAATTCTGAAACGCCTCGGCCCGGTCCCAGACCCCGCCAGAGGCGGCGGGTTTTTTCTGGGTGTAAAGGCCCAGCAACTGATTGGCCGGGATCATGCCCGCCCGCGCCAGCCGCTCTGCCGCTTCCAGTTGGGCTTTCCACCCGGCGCGCGGCCCAAGTTCGGCATGGGCAAAGGCCAGCGGCAGGGTGCTGGTGGACAGCGGCTCGCCAATCGCATCATAGATCCGCCAGATCAGCGGGGTGACGGGCTTGGGCGGGTCGGGAACCGGCTCGCCTTCAAAGAGGTCCGGGTCAAGGAACCGCGACAAGAGTTCATCCTCGACCCCCGACACATGGCCAAGGGCCTGCGCGGTGCGCAGGGTCAGGGCAGCGGCACTCCAGTCGCCAGAGCGCGCGAGGCAAAAGACGCGGGTGGTCAGCGTCAGCGCCAGTTCCGGCGCGCGGGCCAGATCGGTGCAGGCCTGATCTTCGGTTCCGGTCAGCAGGGCGACATCAAAGGCGCGGCGAAATACTTCGGGGTTCTTGACGTGCCCGGCCTCGGCCAGCAGGGCCGCGGCCTGATCCAGCGCGCCCAGTTCCAGCAGCTTGTCGATCCGCGCGATCAAAAGCTCGGCCCGCCCGCCAGAATCGGCTGGTGGCGAGGCCTCTGCGATCAGGATGGTGACCAGCAGTCCTTGCAGGGCGGGCTGGCCTTCGACCCGCGTGTCACGGATCGCGGCCGTTACCTCGGCCGTATGCGCCAAGCCCCACAGATCATGCGGGAACCCGGTTGCCGCAGGTGACAGCAACCCGACGGCGTCGGGCGAAGGCCCGCCGATCACGGAAACGGCCACATCTTCCGGCAGGGCGCCATTCTTGGCCACAGCGGGTTCATTCGCAACGGCAGGGGCAATGACGGTCGCATTGGGGGCGACAACATGAGGTTTGGCCGTCAACGATTGCGACAGCCAGTCGATCGCGGAAAGCGGTGCCTCTGCCCACAGGGGCAGGGCCGTGCTGCATAGAATCAGGGCAAGCGCCGCTGCCCTAGTCGGCATGAAGCGTCACCGGCTGGCGCACTTCTTGCGAGGCGGGCGTCATGTCTGCCACATAGGAATAGCCAACAAGGCCAAGAAACCCAAGCACCGCAAGCCAGAACAACAGCTTGATCAGTCGCCACATATGCCCGTCCTTTGCCGCGCCTGCGGCATGCCTGTTGCCGCCCGGTTGGCTCCGGGCCGGCGATTGCGGCAGCTGCGCTGGCTGCTTCGCGGTGAATATATATGGCATTCCGCCAGACTTCACGCCATTGAGGGAAAGAAATTGCGCCATCGGCAGGGGCTTGCCACGGGAGCGGGCGCAAAGGGGGTAAAGAGTGCGGCTGAAGAAGACCGTTGCGATGGTTGGCATGATGGGCGCAGGCAAGACGGCCGTGGGCACGGCCGTTGCGCGCCTGCTGGGGGTGCCCTTCCTCGATTCCGACGAAGAGATCGTGCGCGCGGCCGACCGCAGCATCGCCGAGATCTTTGAACGTGACGGAGAGCCGTTCTTTCGCGCCCGCGAGACAGAGGTTCTGGGCCGTTTGCTGAAAGGCACGCCTTGCATTCTGTCCACTGGCGGCGGCGCTTTTCTGTCAGAGATCAACCGGGGCTTGATCGCCGATTTCGGGGTATCGGTCTGGTTGCGCGCCGACCTTGACCTTTTGTGGCACCGGGTGCGCCACAAGACCACGCGCCCCCTTTTACGCACCGAAAACCCGCGCGAAACGCTGCGCACGCTTTACGAGGCGCGGCGCCCCTTTTACCAGATGGCGGAAATCGCCGTCGATTCCCTGGCCAGTTATACGGTCGAGGATATGGCACGGCGGGTCGTGGCCGCACTTGCCGCGCGACCGGATGTGTTGGAAGGGGAATAGTATGAGTGTCGAAACGGTTCCGGTCGCGCTGGGGGCGCGGTCTTACGAGGTTCGCATCGGGCAGGGCCTGATTGACCGTGCCGGGGCCGAGATCGGATTTCTGCTAAAACGCAAGAAAGCCGCCATCGTCACCGATGACACCGTTGCTGCGCAGCATTTGCATGAGTTGACGGCGGCCTTGCGGGCCGAAGGCATTGTCAGCACGGCGCTGACCATCCCGCCGGGAGAAAGCTCCAAAGGGTGGCAGCAGTACGCGCGCGTGTCGGAATGGTTGTTGGAGCAAAAGATCGAGCGGCGCGATATCGTTATTGCCTTTGGCGGCGGGGTTGTGGGCGATCTGGTCGGCTTTGCGGCCGCAACGCTGCGGCGCGGCGTTCGGTTCGTGCAAATTCCCACCACCTTGCTGGCGCAGGTGGACAGTTCGGTCGGTGGCAAGACCGGCATCAATTCGGCCCAGGGCAAGAACCTGATCGGCGCCTTTCACCAGCCCAGCCTTGTGCTGGCAGATATCGATGTGCTGAAAACCCTGCCGCCGCGCGATTTTCTGGCAGGCTATGGCGAGGTGGTGAAATACGGTCTGTTGGGCGATGTGGCGTTCTTTGACTGGCTGGAGGGGAACGCCCCTTCGCTGGCCACCGATGCCACCAACCGCCAGTATGCCGTGCGCCGCAGTGTCGAGATGAAGGCAGGCATCGTCAGCCGTGATGAGACGGAAGAGGGTGAGCGCGCCCTTTTGAACCTGGGCCATACCTTCTGCCACGCGCTGGAAAAGGCCACCGGCTATTCCAGCCGGCTGCTGCATGGCGAGGGCGTCGCCATCGGTTGCGCGCTGGCGTTCGAGTTGTCGCAGCGGCTGGGCCTGTGCAGCCAGGAGGCCCCAAGCCGGGTGCGCGCCCATCTGCGGGCGATGGGCATGAAGGTGGATCTGTCGGATATTCCGGGCGATCTGCCGGGGGCAGAGGCGCTGGTGGCCTTGATGGGGCAGGACAAGAAGGTGGTGGACGGCAAGTTGCGCTTCATTCTTGCCCGCGGCATCGGCGAGGCCTTTGTTGCCGACGATGTTCCGCCTGCCTTGGTGAGCGACCTTTTGGCCGATGCGCTAAGGTCTCGGTAAAAAACATCTTTTCCCGAACCGGCATCCGGCCCTAGGCTTTCCGCAAATGGGGGGAGCCATGACGAATACCAAGCCGGACCGGCCAGAGATATTGCAAGCAGAATGGGGTGACATCACCGCCTCGTTGCGCGCGGGCCTGCGCGACTTTGCCGCGGCCCCCGCCTATGGCCTGTTTTTCGCGGGTTTTTACGTTGCGGGGGGCTGGCTGGTGACCT
>CALRKX020000344.1:0-3633 GCA_943368305.1 Erythrobacter sanguineus | reverse complement strand
TAGATGCTGCCCACCAGTGCGCCGACGATCAGCGCCGCCAGAATGGCCAGCCCGACCGGCAGCCCCATGTTGACCCACAGCACACCGACCATGGCCGAGGCAAAGCCGCTCATCGAGCCGACCGACAGGTCAATCTCGCCCAGCATCAGCACGCAGACGATGCCCAACGAGATGACGCCCACGGTGGCGCAATCGAACAGCATGTTCACAAGGTTGTTCGGTGCCAGAAATACCGGGTTCAGCGCGGAAAACACCACCGAGATGACCACAAGGCCAACAGCAACCGGCAACATGCCCAGATCGCCCGATTTCACCCGGTCAAGAAATTCACGAACAGCGCCCATCAGGCTGTCATCATGCCGGACCCGCGCGTCAGAGCGGTCCAGCATGGGGTTCGGATTCTGGGTCATGCAATCTCTCCCCGGCTTTCGGTTTCGCGGCGCTCATTTCGACGCGACACGGCGTTCTCGGTGGCGCCGGTGATGGCGGCAACAAGCTCCTGATTCGAGGTTTCGGGGGTGAAGACACCGTTGTTGCGCCCCAGCCGCAGCACCACGATCCGGTCGGCCACGGCGCGCACATCTTCCATGTTGTGGCTGATGATGATGACGCCAAGGCCGCGGTCACGCACCCGCTCGATCAGGTTCAACACCTCTGCGGTTTGCGCCACGCCCAAGGCTGCCGTGGGTTCGTCCAGCATGATGATCTTGGGGTCCAGCAGCAGCGAACGCGCAATGGCAACGGTCTGGCGCTGACCACCGGACAGAGAGGCGATGGGTTCACGCACCGAAGGAATGCGCGCGGCAAGTTCTTTCAGCAGAGTCCAGGCGCGGACCTCCATCTGAACCTCGTCCAGCCGCCAGGGCGACATTTCGTGCCCTAGGAACAGATTGGCGACGACATCAAGGTTTTCGCACAGCGCCAGATCCTGAAACACCGTGGCAATACCCAGGTTCAGCGCGGCTGCCGGGCTGTCCATGGTGACCTGACGACCCATGAATTCAACCGTGCCGCTGGTGGGCTGATGCACACCCGCCAGCACCTTGACCAGCGTGGATTTGCCCGCACCATTGTCGCCGACCAGGGCCACGACTTCACCGGCATGAATATCAAGATCGATGTCGGTCAATGCCGAAACCGCCCCGAATTTCTTGGAAACGCCGCGCAGGCTAAGGATCCGCTCGCCCTTGCGGGCGGAAATATTCGTAGAACCGGCCATCAAACCGCCCTCCCCGACAGTTCAGACTGTCCGGCCCGGGATGGGGCCGGACAAGGTGGTGATACTTACTGGGTGATGCCCAGCGCCTTGCAGCCTTCGGCATATTCGCCGGTGCAGATCTCTTCGGCGGTCTGAATACCCTTGTCGAAGATCTCGGCCTTGATGTTTTCCGAGGTGACGACCGCCGGAACGAACAACTGCGACGGCGTGTTGTAAAGCGAGGTCTTCGGCTCTGGCGTCTCACCCTTCAGGAACTGCACCGCAACCTGCGCGGCGGCGGCGGCGACAATCTCGGATGGTTTCGAGATGGTGTTATACTGGTCGCCCGCGATGATCAGCTGCAGCGCCGCGATGGTTGCGTCATTGCCCGTCACCGGCGGAACCGGGTTCACGCCTGCCGCCTTGAAAGCCGCAATCGCGCCGCCGCCGGTGCCGTCATTGGCCGCCACAACGCCCTTGATGTCGGCGCCAAAGCGGGTGATCTGGCCAGCCGCCCATTCTTGCGCCTTGGGCGGGGCCCAGTCGGGCGTGTCAAATTCTGCCAACGTGACATAGCCGGAATCCTTCAGCCCTTCGTGGATGCCGTCGCGGATCAGACCGGCCGCAGCATCGGTGGGCGAGCCGTTGATTTCCAGCACGCCAGCCCCCGCCGGAACGCCCGAGGCCTTCATGTGTTCCACAAGAGAAAGGGCAATGGCCTTGCCGATGCCCTGGTTGTCGAACGAGACGTAATAGTCGGCAGGCTGGTCGGGGATCGGACGGTCATAGGCAATGACCTTGACGCCTTGCGATTGCGCCAGCGTCACCAGACCGGCAGCGGCGGCGGAATCCACCGGGTCCAGCACGATGACCTTGGCGCCCTGCGCGATGACCGAGTTGAACTGCTGCTGTTGCAGCGCCACATCGGCGTTGGCGTTCTGATAGATCACGGTGCAATCGGCGCACAGCTTGGCCATTTCGGCCTGAAAGCCGGGAAAGTCGTGCTGCTCATACCGGGTCGAGGCCTGGTCGGGCATCAGGAATGCCACGGTCGCCGCCTCTTGTGCCAAAGCCGCGCCGCCCATCAGGGCGGCCGCCGCCGACAGAGCCAAAGTCGGAATGAAGTGCTTCATCAGTGTCTCCTCCACTGTTATCGCGGACCGCCTCGGGCATCGGGTCACGGATCTCCTCCGCATGACCGATCTATCGACTTGGCCAGTTTCATCGATTGCGCATCAATGCTTCATCGATGACGCATTCTTGATACGGAACAAATTTCCTGTCAAGCTGTCTTCCACAGCAGCATGGGGCACCGCGTGGCCGAGGCAAGTCCGACCAAGAGAACAACGATTTACGATCTGGCCAAGATTGCCGGCACCTCGGCCAGCGCGGTCAGCGCGGTGCTGAACGGCAATTGGAAAAAGCGCAGAATCAGCGAGAAGCTGGCAGAGCGAATCCAGAAGCTGGCCGACGAACAGGGCTATTCGCTGAACATGCAGGCCAGCACGCTGCGCCGCGAGCGGTCGCGGATCATCGGCATGATTGTCCCGAAATATGACAACCGCTATTTCGGATCGATCGCGGAAAGATTCGAGATCATGGCGCGTGATCGCGGGCTGTTCCCCATAATCACCTGCACCCAACGCGACCCAGAACTGGAGGTGCAGGCGGCGCGCGCCATGCTGTCTTATCAAGTGGAATGCATCGTCGCCACGGGTGCGACCGACCCCGACCGGATCACCGAAATCTGCGCGGCCGCCGGAGTGCGCAGCTTCAACCTTGATCTGCCGGGCAGCCGCGCGCCTTCGGTCATCTCTGACAATTTCGAAGGCGCCCGCGCACTGACCGAAGAGGTGCTGCGGCGCAACATGCGACGGTTTGGCGTGACAGAGCCGCTGATCTTTGTCGGGGGCCGGGGCAGCGACAACAACACCGTAGAGCGTATTCGCGGCTTTCGTGCCGCCCATGACGCCATGGGCATTGCCGTGCGCGACGACTGTATTCTTGCCTGCGGCTATGCGGCGGAAAAGGCCGAACAGGCGCTGCAACGCCTTTATGACGTGGCGCCCGATCATCCGCAGGGCATGTTCGTGAACTCGACCATCTCGCTCGAAGGGGTGCTGCGCTGGATCAAACACAGCCAGCCCGACCTGCTGCAAACTGCCGCAATCGGCTGTTTTGACTGGGACCCGCTGGCGCAATTGCTGTCCGACAACATCCTGATGGTGCGTCAGGATGTGCCGGCAATGCTGGATCAGTTATGGACCATGGTTGCAGCAGACCAGATTGCACCGGTTCTGATCAAGGTGCCGCCCATCGCCTCGGGGTTGGCCTAGGCGATGAAGTCAAAGGCCTGCGACAAGGGCAGGTCGCGGGCACGCTTGCCGGTCAGATCGAAAAGCGCATTGGCCAAGGCGGGCGCTGCGGGCGGGGTG
>CALRKX020000343.1:0-3633 GCA_943368305.1 Erythrobacter sanguineus | reverse complement strand
CACCAGCCGCGCCCCATCGGTCGGGGGTTTGGCGGTCCAGCGGGCGGCGCGGCCCTGAAACGGGCCAGAGCCGGGCTCGACCGCAGGCAAAAGCAGGATCTGGCCATCGATCACCGCCGCGCGGTCCGCCTCGGTCGGGGTGGCGGTGCTGCCGGCGCGGATCAGGTCGAACTCTCGTCCGCCCATGAACCGGGCCGAGGGCACCGGCGCACCAAGGGCATTCACGTTCACCAGCACGTCGCGCGCAGGGTCAAGCGCTGGGGGCTGCGCGCCCATGGCCATGCACACCACCCATGTTCCGGTGGAGACCACCGAAAAGGGGGCCGCGCGGCCCAGAACATAAGGATAAAGCGAGGCGTTGCTGTCATGGATACCCACCGTCACCGGCGTTTCAGGCGGCAGGCCGGTGGCGGCGGCCACTTCTGGCCGCAACCTGCCCAGCACCTCTGCCGGGTGGCGGGGCGGGGCCATCCTGCCCGCAAGGCCCAACCCGTTCACCAGCGACGAAAACCGCGCCGCCTGCGGTTCCCAAAGATCGGTATGGCAGCCCAGTGAACAGACATCACAGGCCATCTGCCCGGTCAGCCGCCAGCCCCAATAGCCGGGATAGGTCAGCACATGGGCCAGACGGTCGGCAAGGCCGGGTTGGGTGTGCAACAGCCAGTAAAGCTGCGCGCCCAGATTCAGCCCCATGGGCAGCCGGGCAGAGCCGGTAGCCGCAAACGCGGGCCGGATCGCGTCATAGTCCGCAGTCAGCGTATCGGGGCCAGAGTGTTCATAATCCAGCATCGGCACCGCCAGATCGCCCGCCCCATCCAGCAGCACCGCCGAGGCGCCATGGGTCGTGACCGAAATCGCATCCACCCCATGCAGGGCGTGAAACCGGGCCAGATGCTGCAAGAAGAACTGCCAGTGCCCCTCCAGGTCGAAATGCGGGTAAGGGGGGCCTTGCCGAACGGTGTTCGGCCGGGTGACCACCGCCACTTCGCGCAGGCCATCGGCCGCGACCAGCGCCAGCTTGGCATTGGTCTTGCCGATATCGATGACAGCGATATGCCTCATGGCAAGTGAAACATCGGCACCAGCGGCACCGCAAGCGGAGAGCCGTCGGGGTTGGTGGCCATCACATCGGCCATATGCGCCCACCAGCGCCGCATCACCGGATGGGCGGGCAGATCGTCCATTGCATGATCGTCACGCCGCCACAGCACGCCGAACAGCGCGTTGGTGTCGGGATCAAGATGGATCGAGTAATCGCTGATCCCCGCCGCCTTCAACAATTCGGCCAGCTCTGGCCAGATCGCATCATGGCGACGGCGGTATTCGTCTTGCATGCCGGGGTTCAACTGCATCCGAAAGGCGTATTTCTGCATCATTTCCTCATCATGGCCCAAAGGCGCGGCAAGGCGATGACGCCGATCAGCAACCCGCCGACGATGATCGACATGACGATGCCCGGCACATTCAACAGGCCAAGGCCAAAGGTCACCAGCCCCATCACCAGCGCGGCAATGACCACGCCGGGAATCGAGCCCGAGCCGCCCAGAATGCTGACCCCGCCCAGAACCACCATCGTCACCGCCTCCAGCTCAAACCCGGTGGCGATAGAGGGCCGGGTAGACCCAAGGCGCGAGGTCAGGCAGACAGAGGCCAGCCCGCTCATCACCCCGGTCAGCAGGAACAGGATGAATCGCACCCGGTCCACCCGCACACCCGAAAAGCGGGCGGCGGTGGCGTTGTTGCCGATGACATAGACCAGGCGGCCAAAGTTGGTGCGGTGCAAGAGTACGCCGAACACCACCGCCATCACCGCGAACAGCGCCAGTTCAAAGCTGAACACCCACCAGACATAGCCCTGCCCGAACCAGCCGAATTCAGCCGGGTATCCGGTAAAGGCCCCGTCGCCCAGCACGATATAGCTGATGCCGCGAAACAGGCTCATCGTGCCAATTGTGACCACGATCGACGGAAGGCCGAACCCCGCGACCAAAAGGCCGTTGAACGCCCCGCAGGCCAGCCCGGTTCCGATGCCCAAGACAACCAGCGCCCAGACCGGCGCGCCCGCCACCATCGCCGTTCCCATCACGGTCGAGGCAAGGGCGATGATCGCGGCCACCGACAGATCAATCTCTCCGGCAATGATCAGCATGGCCATGGCAAAGGCGATCAGCGCTTTTTCGGTAAAGTTGAAACTGGCGTCCGACAGGTTCCACGGATCAAGGAAATAGGGTGAGGCCAGCGCATTGGCGACAAAGATCGCCGCCGCGACAACCAGCAACAGCGCCTCCCAGCTTTTCAGCGCACGACTGAACGGGGATTTCAGCCGATCCGGGATATGGCGGGGGGTAGGGTTGGATGCGGTGGTCATGCCCGGTGCTCCGCTTGTTTAAGAATGATGCGGCCCTTCTTGCCCTGACCACGGGCGTTGAGCGCAATGGCGATCAGGATGGTCGAGCCAGAGATGGCCAGTTGCCAGAAGGGCGAGATGCCGACGACCGGCAGCGCGTTCTTGATGATGCCCAAAAACAGCGCCCCCATGACAGCGCCCGCTACAGACCCGGCCCCGCCCGCAATGGCGATGCCGCCGATGACGCAGGCCGCCACCACATCCAGTTCGAACCCGCCCGCGATATCGACATAGGCCACAGCATAGCGCGCCACCCACAGATACCCCGTCAGCCCCGCCAGCGCGCCAGAGATGACAAAGGCGGCGAACTGCGTCTTGCCAATGTGAATGCCGGTGTAAACCGCCGCATGGGGGTTGCCGCCCACCGCGAACAACGCCCGGCCAAGCGGCGTGCGGGCGATGAACAGGGCAAAACAGCCCACCACCGCCAGCGCGATCCACGCCATGACGGGC
Organism: Erythrobacter sanguineus; assembly: GCA_943368305.1. Classification (GTDB taxonomy): domain Bacteria; phylum Pseudomonadota; class Alphaproteobacteria; order Rhodobacterales; family Rhodobacteraceae; genus Fuscibacter. The sequence goes on along the minus strand of CALRKX020000343.1, from coordinate 773 downwards.
AGTCCCAGAAAGGCCGCCCTTGGGAAAGCCTTGAACCCCGCGCTCATCTGATGCGCGTTGATCCATTTGCCATCGGTCAGCAAAAAGATGATGCCGCGAAAGATCGTCATCGTGCCCAAAGTGACCACGATAGAGGGGATGTTAAGCGTCCAGACCAGCAGCCCGTTCACCGCGCCGGCAGCCGCCCCCAGCACGATTACCGCCAGCAGGATGGCGGGCAGCGGCACGCCCATGCCGTTCAGCATGGCCGCGATCATGCCACACAGCGCCAGATTGGCCGCAACGCTCAGGTCGATGCATTTGGTCAGGATGACCGCCATCTGCCCCAGCGCCAGAATGATCAGCGGCGAGGTGTCGGTGAACACCGCCGCCAGATTGGACGGCGCCACAAAGGCCGGAAAGCGCAGCGCGATCAGCGCCACAAGCACCAGAATGGCCAGGGCCAGCACCACCTCGCGCGATTTCAGCAGGGATGAAAGCATGTCAGGCGGCCTCCTCGATGCCGACAGCGGCACGCACAAGGTTTTCGGGGGTCATGGTGTCGCCGGCGAATTCGGCGGCGATGCGGCCTTCGCGCATGACGATCACTCGGTCGGCCATGCCCAGAACCTCGGGAATTTCGCTGCTGACCATGATGACAGCCAGCCCCTGCGCCGCCAGTTCCGACATGAAGTCGTGCACGGCGGCCTTGGACCCGATGTCGATGCCCTTGGTCGGTTCATCCAGAATGATCACGCGCGGCTTGGTCGCCAGCCATTTGGCGATGACCACCT
>CALRKX020000342.1:0-3654 GCA_943368305.1 Erythrobacter sanguineus | reverse complement strand
CCGTCGTGCCCGAGGTGGCCGAAGCACAGCCGTTGGACCGCCTGCTGGCCACCTGGCCCGAAGGCCGCCGCATCCTTTGGGCGGATGAGGGGCTTGCCGGCACCGCCGCGACCTTTGCCGGCCTGCCCGCCGGGCCCTGGGCCATCCTGATCGGCCCCGAAGGCGGCTTTACCGCCGAAGAACGGGCGGGCCTGCAAGCCCGGCCGCAGGTTCTGCCCGCCTCGCTTGGGCCGCGCATCCTGCGCGCCGAAACGGCGGCGGTGGCGGCGATCACGTTATGGCAGGCCCACCTGGGAGACTGGCAATGATCCGCCCCCAGGTGCGCGCCGCCCTCTATCTCTGGCGCGAGGTGATTGCGGCGGCGGCCATCGGCGCGGTGGGGCTGTGGTTCATCCGGCTGGGCGGGCTGATCCTTGTTCCGGCCGGGGCGGGTGTTCTGGCGCTTGGCGCGGGCCTTGGGCTGAATGCCTGGCGGCGGCTGCGGTTCGGCCAAGAGGTCGGCGCACCCGGCGTGGTAGAGGTGGACGAGGGCCAGATTTCCTATCTTGGCCCCGAGATCGGCGGCTTTGTAAGCCTGCCGGAACTTATTGAAATCAAGCTGATCACCCTGCGAGGCAGGCGACTGTGGCGGCTGAAGCAGGCTGACGGGCAGGCCATTCTGGTTCCTGTCGATGCCGCCGGGGCCGACCGGCTGTTCGATGCCTTTGCCAGCCTGCCCGGCATGGACACCGCCGATCTTGTGGCGGCCCTTGGGCCAGATCCGGGCAGCGGCGGCCACATGCCGGTGCCCGACGGGTTGGCCGGGATGCGGATGGTCTGGCGACGCCCCGGTGCGGGTGTCGTGGCGCGGCCCTGAACCGACGCCGCGCGCCCTTGACTTGTCCGCGCCGACAAGACACCCATGTGCGCCCATAACTCTTCCATGAACGAGGTTCCCCATCATGTCGATTCCCCAGTCTGGCGGCGGCCTGATCGAGAATTTTTCGCAACTTGCCGCCTATATGGAATCGGGCTGCAAACCCAAGGACCAGTGGCGCCTTGGCACCGAACATGAAAAGTTCGGCTGGCTGGAAGGCACCCATGCCCCCCTGCCCTATGGCGGCGACCGCTCTATTTCCGCGCTGTTCCAGGGGCTTGAGCAGAATTTCGGTTGGTCCCCCGTGCACGAGGGCGACAATATCATCGGCCTGACCCGCGGTCTGGCGAACATCAGCCTTGAGCCCGGCGGGCAGTTTGAACTGTCGGGCGCCCCCGTCGCCACCGTACATGAAACCGAGGCGGAACTGCGCCAGCATCTGGACGAGGTGGCCAGCATCGCCACCCCGCTTGGCATCCGTTTCATGGGTCTGGGCGCGGCACCGGAATGGCGCCATGATCAGATGCCGGTGATGCCCAAGGGGCGTTACCGCCTGATGACCGATTACATGGGCCGCGTTGGCACTCATGGCACGCAGATGATGTACCGCACCTCGACGGTGCAAGTGAACCTCGACTATGCGTCCGAGGCTGACATGGTGAAAAAGCTGCGGGTGGCGCTGGCGCTGCAACCGGTGGCGACGGCGCTGTTCGCCTCCAGCCCGTTCTTTGACGGCAAGCCCAATGGCCACCGCAGCTGGCGCGGCCGCATCTGGCGGGGGCTGGATGACAGCCGCACAGGCATGCTGCCCTTTGCCTTTGATGAGGGCATGGGCTTTCAGGCCTATGTCGATTGGGTTCTGGATGTGCCGATGTATTTCGTCTACCGCGACGGCAAATACATCAACGCGCTGGGCCAGTCGTTCCGCGATTTCCTGAAGGGCGAGTTGCCCGCCCTGCCCGGCGAAAAGCCCACCCTGTCCGACTGGGCCGACCACATGACCACGGTGTTCCCAGAGGCACGGGTCAAGAAATACATCGAGATGCGCGGGGCCGATTGCGGCGATTTCGCCCATATCGTGGCACTGCCCGCCTTCTGGGTGGGGCTGATGTATGATGGCGCGGCGCTGGATGCCGCATGGGATCTGGTCAAGGGCTTTGATGCCGAAACCCGCGAAGGATTGCGGGTCGCGGCCTCGGTCTCGGCGCTGGCGGGTGAAGCGAATGGCGTCAAGCTGATCGACCTGGCCCGCGCTGCCGTTGGCCTGTCACACGCGGGGCTTGCAGCACGGGGGCTGGACGAGGAGCGCCACCTTGCGCCGCTGATGCAGTCACTGGCCACCGGCAAGACGCAAGCCGACCGCCTGCTGGACCTGTACAACGGTGCCTGGGGCAAATCGCTGGACCCGATCTACGCGGCCGCAAGCCTGTAACGCCCGACCGTATCCCACCCCTCCTTATGGAGAGGGTGGGCGGCTTGCACGACAGTTCCCCGCTAGCCCCCGACCCGCGCAAACTCAGGGCGCGGCGGCGTCCTTGGCCGGGTCTTCTCCCTCGACCGGCTGGCTGTCTTCATCGCCGCCCACGGTGCGAACCGACATCATCACCTGCCCGTTCCACACCTCGGCATCAACGCAGGGGTCTGAACCGGTGCCACCGCATTCCGCGCCATGCACCTGCAACAACAGCACAGGCCCCGCAAAATCGATCACTTTCCAGCCCAATGCCATGTAGTCCGACCGCGTATCGCCAATCAGGACAGAGACCATGCTGCCCCCGGTGCCGCCCCAAGCGCTGGCCATGGTAGAGCAGGTGAATTTCGACCAGTCCACAATGCTTTCGGGCTGCCCGTCGCCGGTAAGGTCAACCGGCGTTACGGCATCGGCAGCCATGGTCACGGTGCCATTGTCGAAACTGGCGCAATCGGCCTTGGCCTCGGTAAGAATATCCTCGGCGGTCACGCCAGCATGGGCAGCGGCAGGCAGGGCAAAGGCGGCCAGCAGAACCAGCGTTTTCATGCTTTCTTCTGCCCGATCTTCGGTTCGGTTCCGGCCTTGATCCGCTCCAGGTTGGGCCAGTGGCGCAGATAGATCAGCGCCGTCAGCAAGATGACCAGAAACAGCATCGTGCCCTGATCAAACACAAAGCACCACAGCGACGACAACGCCGCCGCAATCAGCGCCGCAAGCGACGAGATGCGAAACAGAACCGCAGCCACCAGCCAGGTCGCACAGGCCGCCAGGCCGACGGGCCAGGCCAGCGCGATCAGCGTGCCAAGGAAGGTCGCAACCCCCTTGCCCCCCCGAAACCCCAGCCAGACCGGGAACAGATGGCCCAGAAAGCTGGCCAAGGCCGCCAGTTGCGCGGCATCCTCGCCCACCGTCGCTCGCGCGATCAGCACTGCCACCGCACCCTTTGCCGCATCCAGCAACAGCGTGGCCAGTGCCGCGCCCTTGTTCCCGGTGCGCAGGACATTGGTCGCCCCGATGTTGCCCGACCCGATCTGGCGCAAATCGCCCAGACCCATGGCCTTAGTGATCACCACCCCGAACGGGATTGACCCGAGCAGATAGGCCAGAACGCCGACGATGGCCAACAACAGGGGGGCAGAGGTAATAAGGGGCATGTTCAGTTCGCCTCGAATACACGTTGGCCGGAAACCCAGGTTCCCCGCACCTTACCTTCCAGCCGCGCGCCGTCAAACGGCGTGTTCTTCGATTTCGACCGCAGCTTGAAGCGGTCCAGCACGAACGGCGCATCGGGATCGAACAGCACCAGATCGGCGGGCGCGCCGACCGA
>CALRKX020000341.1:0-3671 GCA_943368305.1 Erythrobacter sanguineus | reverse complement strand
TACATGCCCGCCAGCTATATGCAGCGGCTGGCCGAGGCGCGGCCCGATGTGGCGCTGCCCTTTGGCGGTGTGCGGCATGAGGTGAACATTCTGGTGGAAATCGCCGCCACCGCGCCGCGTGATGCCGATGTGGCCGAGGATGGCACGGTGCCCTTGACCGCGCTGCTGGAGGAAACCCTTGGTCAGTTGATCGAGGAGGGCGCGGTACTCGATGCCGAGATCGCCCAGAACGAGGCGCAGCGGCTGGCCATGTGGCACAGGCGGGAACTGGCGGCCGAAATCACCATGGCCCGCCAGCCGACGATCGATACCGACATCGCGCTGCCCCTGCATCTGGTGCCCGAATTTTTCACCCGGATCGAGGCGCGCCTGCCCGCGCTTGACCCCGGCTGTGACACGCTGTCGGTGGCCCATCTGGGCGACGGCAACATTCATTACACCGTATTTCCCACCCGCGATGACCCCGCGCTTTACGATGCCGTGATCGAGGCAGTCGAGGATGTGGTGCAAGACCTGCACGGCAGCTTTTCGGCCGAACATGGCGTTGGACTGTCGAAACTGGCCACGATGAAGCGGCGCAAAGACCCGGTCGCGCTGGCCGTGATGCGGGCAATCAAACAATCGATTGACCCCGAGGGGCGGATGAACCCAGGCAAGGTCATTCCAGAATGAGCCCGATGACCCAGATTGCCCGCCAGCCCGTGCTGCGGATGCTGCTGCTGATGCTGGTGCTGCAAGGCGCCCATAGTGCGGCGATCTACCCATATCTCTCGCGCATCGCCATTCACGAGGTCGGCCTGTCCGACAACGGGCTGGCGCTGTTGATGACGTTTTCCTCGGGCTTTTCGGTGGCGGCTTCGGTTCTGATCGGGGTCATTGGTGATCTGCGGGCCAACCGCAAGACGCTGGTCATCATCACCTCGGTGGCGGCCTTGATCGGCAACCTTGCGATGCTGATCCATCCCGGCGTCTTCAGTCTGATCCTGGCCCATGGCGTGATGTTCCCCTTGGCGTGGAGCCTTCTGGGCCAGTCTTTCGCGCTGGCGGGGCTGGTCATGGCGGGGCAATCGGGGCGCGATGGGGTGCAGGCGGTCATTCGGGCGGGGCTGTCGGCGGGGTTTCTGGCGCTGCTGATCTGGTTCACCTTTGCCTTTGCCGACAGGTTCGTGCCCGGTCAGATCTATCTGGCGGGGGCGATCTTCAGCGCGGGGCTGGTGGCAGTTTCGGTGCTGTTGTGGCCACGCGATGGCCGGGGGGCGTGGAACCACGCGCCCTCGGGGTTGAACCTGATCCAGAGTTTCGCCGAAATCGCGCGCCCCGCGATCTTGCTGCGGATGGGGCTGCTGGGCGGCGTTCTGTCGATCGGCACGCTCTACATGATGCTGGTGTCGCTGATCTTTCAGGCCAATCCCGGCCGGTCGGCGGGGGATGTGGCGCTTTATGTCGGCATGGTCGCGGGGTGGGAGGTGCCCTTCATGCTGGCCCTGTCGCGGCTGGCCGGGCGGGTCAGGCGGGCCACACAAATCGCCGTCGGCGCGGCGATTTATACCGGGCATCTGGCCTTGATGCCGGTCCTGGTGGGGCATTGGTCACTTTGGCTTTTACCGTTGCTGGCGGGCATGGGCGGGGCGGCCATTCTTACCCTGCCAATCGGCTATTATCAGGATCTGACGGGCAGCGGCACGGGCGGGCGCACCGGCGCGGCGGCGGCGCTGTTCGCGCTGCAAAAGCTGGTCAGCGATGTTTGTGCTGCCGCGATTTTCGCGGTGGGTATGGCTGTTGGCGGTTATGGCACAACGGCGCTGATCGGATCTGCGGTGACGCTGGTTGCGTCGCTGGGGCTTTATCTGGCCGATCGGCGCGGTGATGTGGGCTTTGCACTGCCGGTGCGCCGCGTTCAGCCCTGAGGCGTCATCGCCTTGCGCTGGCGCGCGCGTTCAAGCCCCAGCCGCCGTTCGCGCCAGATGATCAGCAGCCCCGCCGCGACCACCAGCGCCGCACCGCCCAGCACGGTCGGTGTGGGCACCTCGGCAAAGACGAACCAGCCGATCAGCAGCGCAAAGATCATCGAGGCATAGTCGAACGGGGCGACCAGCGACGCATCCGCCTCGCGGTAGCTGGAGGTCAGCAATATCTGCCCGGTCCCGCCCAACAGGCCCGCCCCCACCAGCAGCGCCGCCTCGCCCGGTGTGGGCATCACCCAGCCGAAGGGAATGGTGATCAAGGACAGGCAGGTCGCCGTGACCGAAAACCAGAACACGATCACCGGCGTCCGTTCGGTCGCGACCAGCTTGCGCACCGTTACCTGCGCCAGCGCGGCAAAGATCGCGCCGCCCAGCACGACCACCGCGCCAAAGGCCTCGGCCGTGCCGGCCGCGCCCTTGGCCACCGTCAGGCGCGGCGACAGCACGATCAGCACACCGATCATGCCAAGGATCACGGTTGAGATGCGAAACAGCCGCACCTCCTCGCCCAGAAACATCGCGGCAAAGATCACCGTCAGCAGCGGGGCCGCATAGCCGATGGCCGTCACCTCGGGCAGCGGCAGATAGGCCAGGCCCGAAAAGCCCAAGCCCATGGCCAGCGTGCCCATCAAACCACGCCAAACATGGCCCCAGGGGTTCGCCGTGCCCAAGCCGTTGCGCAGGTCTCCAACCATGGCCAGCCAGACCACGATCACCGGAATGGCGAAGAGCGAGCGGAAAAACACCGCCTCACCCCCGGGCACATGGGCCGAGGTGGCCTTGATCATCGCCTGCATGACGATGAAGATAAGGACCGAGCCGAGTTTGAAGGCAATGCCGCGCAGCGGACGCATGGGGATTCCTCTTGCCTGCCCGTCTTGCGACAGGATGGGGCCGGGCGCAAGCGGGCCCTGGGCCGGACAGCGCGCCACGCCGAAGGAACGATGAATGTCGATCACGCTGACCACTGCCCCGGCCTTGGCCGAAGATGCCGCAGCCTTGGCCGAGATCCGGGTTACGGCGATGCGCCCCAGTCTTATGGCGGTTGGCCGGTTTGATGCTGATCGCGCGCGGCGGCGGCTATTGGATGGGTTTTGCGCCGATGACACGACGCTGATCAAGGCCGATGGGGCGCTGGCCGGGTTTTACGTTCTGCGCAGCCGCGGCGATCATCTCTATCTTGATCACCTGTATCTTACGCCAGACCAGCAGGGCAAAGGCATCGGGCGGCTGGTTGTTGAAACCATCAAGGCCAAGGCGCGCCGCCTTGGCCTGCCGATCCGCCTGATGGCGCTGCGCGACAGCGCAGCGAATGCGTTCTACCTGGGTGCCGGCTTTCGGGCCGCCGGGTCCGAAGGCTTTGACATCCACTATGAATGGGGGCCGTAAGGGCCGCCCCTTGCGCTTCGTCCACCCTTGCGCTTCCCTATGAGCAAAGGAGACTGCCATGCCTCACATCCCCGCCACCGCCCCGCTGTTCGACCGTATCGCGCAGGGGCGGGGGCAGGTGCCAGCCGATCTGGTGCTGAAAGGCGGGCGGGTGTTCGATCTGATCTCTGGCGAAGTGGTTGAAACCGATGTGGCGATTTGCGGCGATACCATCGTCGGCACCTTCGGCAGCTATACAGGCAAGCGAGAGGTGGATGTGGCGGGCCGCATTCTAGTGCCCGGTTTCATCGACACCCATCTGCATATTGAAAGCAGTCT
>CALRKX020000340.1:0-3680 GCA_943368305.1 Erythrobacter sanguineus | reverse complement strand
CGAGATCTTCGTCCCGGCCGGGCGCTTCGCCCAGAATCAGAACGCGTGCCTTGGGGTTGCCATCGGCGAACACGGTATTGCGTGCGCCCTTTTTCAGTTCGCAATGGTCAAAGGCATGGATCGCCTCGCGCAGCGCGTCCAGATCGGGCGCCCGCGCGGCGGCGGCGCGGGCGGCAGCCACAGGGTCGGGCTTGTCCGCTGTTGGCGATGACCAGGGTTCGCTTCGTGCCGGTTCATTACGGGTGGGCGCTGGCGGTCGGGGCACCGGTGCCTTGGGGGTCGCATCGGCCAGATCATAGCGGTTGACCGGCCCTTCCATCAGCACATCGGTCACGCCCAGATCAGCCTGCCAGGCAAGGGCGGCCAAAGCCGCCTCCCAATCCGCCCCGATCTGATCCGCGATTCCCATGGTCGGGCAGGGTAGGGCCATGGGCTGCCCCCGGCAAGGCGGCTTGCCCCGCCCCCGCCCCTTTGCGATAAGCAGCCAAACCAGCCGGAGAAAGCCCATGACCTTTCGCGCCCGCCACCTGCTTGGGATCGAGCAACTTTCGCCGCAGGAAATCGTCACCGTCCTTGATCTGGCCGACCGCTATGTGGACCTGAACCGCCGCACGGTGAAATCCAGCGACGCGTTGGCGGGGATGACGCAGATCAACATGTTCTTCGAGAACTCCACCCGCACGCAGGCCAGTTTTGAACTGGCGGGCAAGCGGCTGGGGGCGGATGTGATGAACATGTCGGTGGCCCAGTCCAGCGTGAAGAAGGGCGAGACGCTGATTGACACGGCGATGACGCTGAATGCGATGCACCCCGACCTGCTGGTGGTGCGGCACGGGGCCTCGGGTGCGGTCAACCTGCTCGCACAAAAGGTGGATTGCGCGGTGCTGAACGCGGGCGACGGGCGGCACGAACACCCGACGCAGGCGCTGCTGGACGCGCTGACCATCCGCCGCGCCAAGGGCCGGATTCAGCGCCTGACGGTGGCGATTTGCGGCGATATCGCGCATTCCCGCGTGGCGCGCAGCAACCTTATCCTGCTGGGCAAGATGGAAAACCGCATCCGCCTGATCGCACCCCCCACCCTGATGCCCGCGGGCGTCGGAGAGTTCGGCTGCGAGCTTTACGACAACATGGCCGAGGGGCTGAAAGACGCCGATGTGGTGATGATGCTGCGCCTTCAGCGCGAGCGGATGGACGGCGGCTTCATCCCGTCAGAGCGCGAATACTACCACCGCTATGGGCTGGATGCCGAAAAACTGGCTCATGCCAAGCCTGACGCCATCGTCATGCACCCCGGCCCGATGAACCGCGGAGTGGAGATTGACGGCGAGATTGCCGACGACATCAACCGCAGTGTGATTCAAGAGCAGGTCGAGATGGGTGTGGCGGTGCGGATGGCCTGCATGGACCTGCTGGCGCGGAACCTGCGCGCCGAGCGCGGGCGGCGGGCGGTGGAGAGTTATGTGTGAAAGCTGAAAGCTGGCAGCAGTACTTTCGCCCCGATGAACGGCTTTTGTGGGAGGGTGCGCCTGTTCCCGGCTTTCATCAGCGCGGCAAGGCGTTGTTTCTGATGGTGTTTGGCCTGCCTTTCCTTGTGATAGGAGTTGCCGTCCTGATCTTTGCTGCGCACAGCCTGTCCGTTGCCGAAACCACATCTGCGGCCGGGCTGGCCGTGTTCATGATGGCATTCGGCCTGCCTTTCGGCGGGATCGGCGGGTTTCTGGTCTTTGGGCCATGGATCGAGGCCCGGACGGCGGCCCGTCATGTGCGCTATGCCCTTAGCACGCGGGCGGCCTATGTCGCGCGATCTGCTCTTGGGCGAAAACTGAGCGTCTATACGATCCTGCCCGATACGGCGCTGGAACTGGAAAAAGGCAGACGCGCCGACAGCTTGTGGTTTCATGCCCGGTTGGAGCGTGACTCGGACGGTGATCTTGGCACGGTGCGCGCCGGGTTTGAAAACATCGCCGATGCTGAAAATGTGTATCATCTGATCTGCGCCTTACAGGACAAATCACGGCCATGACACCCGACCCCCACCGCAAACCCACCAAATCCGAGATGCGGACCGGCGGCATGGTGGCCACCGCCGTCCTTGTGTTCCTTGTCCTTTTCACCGTCGCTTTCGTGGTGATGGCGGGCTAACATTGCCCCAAAGGCCGGAGGAACCGCCATGGCCCGGATCGAACGCGACAGCATTCATGCCGCCCCTGCGGCCTTGCAGGGCGATGAAAAGTTGCTGACGACTTTTGCACCAGATCTGCACAGCTATCTGAAAAGCAACGCCATTCTGGCCGTGATCGCCGCTGGAGGCGGCGGCGTGGCTTTGGTGGCGCTGGGCAGTCCCTATCCCTGGACCGGACCACTGGCGGCGATTTTGGCCATCGCATTTCGCGCAGCTTTCCTGAAATCCGAGGTGATGCAGGAAGACTGGCGCATGACCAACCGGCGCCTGCTGGGCCCCGGTGGGCGGATCGTGCCCTTGTCGCAGGTAAAAGAGGCGCGGACCTTCCTTGATGCGGCGCAGATCGTGACCAGGGCAGGCGACAAGCATCTGATCAAGTATCAGGCCGATGCCGCGGCAACGGTGACTGCCATCCTGAAGGCGCGCGATGCGCGAAACCCGTCGTAACACGTTGAAGAGGTTGCCATGACCCAGACCCCGCCGCCCGGATGGGAGGGCATCCTGGCCCCCGGTGAAACAATTCTGTGGCAAGGCCGGCCCGATGCGCGGGTGGATTGGGGCGGTCTTGCCCGACCCACCACCGCATTTGGGCTGGTGTTCATGGGCTTCGCGCTGTTCCTGATGGCCAGGACAGGCTCGGCGCACCCCGGGGCCGGGCTGTTCCTGATCCCCTTTCTGCTGGTGGGGGCACATCTGGCCATTGGTCGGCTGTTCTGGGAGGCGTATTTGCGTGGAAAGACCCATTACACCCTGTCGGACCGCACCGCCTATATCGCCACCGACCGTTTGGGCAAACGTGATCTGCGCCGCATTGCTCTGTCGCCGGGGTTGCCGCTGACCTTGCAAGACGGCGCGCCCGGATCGGTTTTGTTTGCTGTGGATGAGCGCCAGATCCGCGGGCGCTGGCAAGGCTCGCACAGCGACGGCATGTACGTGCCCGCCAGGACAGTGCGCCGCCCGGTGGGGTTTTTGCGCATATCAGACGCAGGCCGGGTGTTTGGCCTGATGCAGCAGGCCACCGCCGCGCTTGCCGACCAGCCCCCGGCGCGCTAGGCAGGCGCGGACAACGCAGGGGGCCGCGATGACCATCACCGTTTTCCAGAACGTCCGCGTGATCGACCCCGAGACCGGCAATGACGAGGCGGGCAGCCTGACGGTTGAGGGCGGCCATGTCGTGGCCCATGGGGCCGAGGCACCGAAAGGCGCCGAAGTGATCGACGGCGGCGGGCTGTGCCTTGCGCCCGGCCTTGTCGATTGGGGCGTGAAAATCGGCGAACCCGGAGAGCGGCACCGCGAGAGCTTTCGCTCTGCCGGCCTTGCGGCGGCGGCCGGAGGTGTGACAACCATCATCGCGCGGCCCGACACCAGCCCCGCCATCGACACGCCCGAAACGCTGGAATTCGTGACCCGCCGCGCGGCAGAGGCCAGCCCGGTGCGCATTCGCCACATGGCCGCGCTGACCAAGGGGCGGCAGGGGCGCGAGATGACCGAGATC
>CALRKX020000339.1:0-3688 GCA_943368305.1 Erythrobacter sanguineus | reverse complement strand
TGCCACATCCGCCGCGCGGCCTTCTTCGCCTCCCAGTCCCACAGCGCGCAATCAACCGCGTTGCGCGCCGCACCGGGCGGGCGGAACCGCTGCAACCCTTCGCGGGTGATGCTGGCGGGCAGGCTGATGATCTGGGCCGCCACACTGTCCAGCGTTTCGCCATAGCGGGCGTAGGGCACGCATTCGCCCCAGCCGCTTACGCCGTCACGGGTGATGCACACGGTCAGCACCTGCGCCTCGGTTTTTGACCCGCGCGAGATGGTGAAGGTTTCGGCCAGACGAAAGCGGTCGGCGCTGACGGTCAGGGTTGGGCCAGATATTGTGGGGCCAGTCATGGTCTTCCTAATTGATCGGGGTGATGCGCCGCCCACCGGCGGCGATGCCCTTTTGAATGCGGGTATCCACATCATTGCCCTCCAGCGCGGCCAGAAAGCCGTTGAATTCGGGCGTGGCGCGGGTGGCAAGGCGGCCCGCCTTGATCGCCAGATCCACCTGATCGGTGGGCAGTCGCAGGCGGGTGGGAACCCTGTTCATTTCCTTTTGCAGCGGGGCGGGCAGGTTTTCCACCCCGGCTTGGCCCACGAACACCGTGATGTCGCGGCAATCCCAACCCTCCAGCGACCCGCGCAACTGGCGCACTTCGGCAGGCCCCAGCGCACAGCGCCATTCGACCAGATCGCCTTCCCAACGGCGCAACTCGCCGCGCATCGCGTCATACCCCGACCTTGTGGCGGCATACATGGAGGCCGTGGCAATCGACATGCCCAGCCCCATGCCCCCCGGCCCCGGCACCTTTTGCGTCCAGCCGTATTCGCTTTCCACCCCGGCATTGGCGACCAGAAACAGCATTCGCTTCATCCGCACCGCCTCTTGGGCGGTCATTGGCGCATAGGGTTGCTGCGCGCGTGCCCATTCCAGCGCAAGGCCGGTGGTGCCAAAGTTGTCGGTGATGCCGCCATCCAGCAGCTTGACGTATTTCACCTCGCGCCCCGAGGCATAGCTTTCCAGCGTCTGGCCATAGGCGCGCATCGTGGCAGTGGCTTCGGGGTTGAAGCGCGCGGCAGTCAGCCAGTCTGGCTCGGTATAGCGGCAGGTTCCGGGCCGGGTTTCCAGCACGACGGGCGTAAACGCGATGGGAAACGCAGCCGAGGCGGCAACCGCCTCTGACACCGGCAGCTTTGACAGGTCTGAACACAGGGCGTCAAAGGTTTCAGGCGAAAACAGGAAGGGCGTGTTGTTGGCAATGTCGGTGGCGTTGATCCAGGTTTTCACCCGACTGCGCTGGCGTAGATCGGCAAAGGTTGCGCCGTGAAACAGCGTCTCGTCCAGATAGCGGCCAAAGGTGGCGCGCCCGTTTGCCCCGCCCGCGATGCCCTTGGCAATGGTCAACGGGTTGAACGCCGAATTGGCCATGTATTTTTCGGCATTGGTAATCAGATAGCGTTCGCGATACCCCTTCAGCCCCGCCGGGCCATAAAGGCCGAACTGTGCCGCCGTCACCGATCCGCCCGATACGCCAGACACAAGGCGAACCGAATCCAGCAAGCCGTCGGGCGTGCCGGTCGTCTGGGCCTGCAATTCCTGCAACATGCCATAGGCAAAAGCCGAGGCGCGCATACCGCCGCCCGAGAAGGCCAGCCCCACCCAGGTCTCGCCCACACCCGCGCCATCCTTGATCAGGGGGGCATTGGTGCCGTTAAGCGGCTGGTTGATCGGCTGGTTCCAGGGCGCGCAGGCCGCCAGCAGGGCAAGGCACAGGAAAAGTCGTCTCATACCGGAATCGCCTGCTGCCCCTGTCAGGAGATCAGCTTAGGCCAGCCGATCCGCAGCGTGAAACCCTTTTCCGCCGGCGGCAGGTCAAGTTTCGCGCCATGCCGTGCGGCAATGGCGCGCACAAGGGCAAGGCCCAGCCCGTGGCCTGTGATGCCGCGGTCGCGGTCGCGCTTGGCGCGGGTAAACCGCTCAAACGCGGCGTCGCGCAGATCGTCGGGCAGGCCGGGGCCGGTATCGGCAAGCTGCAAAAGGTGGCGGTCCGGGCCAGCCCACAGTGTCAGGCTTATGCTGTCGCCGGGGCCACAGTATTTGATCGCATTGTCGATCAGGTTCGCCAGCATCTGCGCGATCAGGTTGCGGTCGCCCAGCACCTGCAGGCCGGGGGTAATTTCTGCCCGTGGCAGCAGGCCCTTGTCTTCGGCCAGGGGCTCATACAACTCCCATATCTCGGCCGCCACGGCCGACAGGTCCACCGGCACCAGCCCGCCGCCGCTGCCCTGATCTGCCTCGGCGCGGCTGATGTCCAGAAGGCTGTCGAACACCCGGACCGACTGGCGTATCTCGGCGCGCAGATCGTCCACCACCGCATCCTGCCCCTCGATCCGCGACAGCTTTTGCATCAGCCGGTTCAGTGGGGTGCGCAATTCATGTGCGATGGTGTCCGACAGCCGGTGCGTGGCGCGGTTCAGCGCCTCGATCCGGTCCAGCATGGCGTGGACGTGGGTTTCCAGCAGGCCGAACTCATCCTTGCTGCGCAGGCCGGGCAGCCGTGCCGACAGATCGCCCGTCGCCACCCGGTCGGCAAGGTCATTCAGCCGTCCGATCCGGCCCATGACCCAGCGCGCGGCGAACCAGCCGACCAGTGTGCCCGCCACCACCAAAGCCGCCGCCAATGCGGCCATGCCGTGCCGCAGGCTGGCCAGCGTGGCATCAAGCGGTGCAAGGCTGCGCGCCGCCAGCAATGCAAAGCCACCCGGCAATTCGCGCGCCACCGCCAGCCAGCGGATGCCGCTGCGTTGAAACTCGCGCGCCGGATCAATGGTGAACCCGGTGCTTTCGGGCTGCAATCCTTCGGGCCAACGCCCCTCGGTTCCGGCCAGAACCGCGCCGTGCCGGTCCAGCAGCAGCAGCATTTCCTGCCCGCTGCGGGTGGTGGCGCGATAGTCTATCGCCTGTCGCAACGCGATGATGCGGCGTTGGTCGTAAAGGGCGGCAAACCCACCCAGATCGGCGGTCAGCGCGCTGCGCGCGCCCTCTGTCAGACGGGCCGCGACAAGGCGGTATTGCAACGCCATGGCCCCCAAGGACAACAGCGTGACCGCCACAGCCAGCGCCAGTGTCAGCCGCAGCGTGGCGCGGGCGGCAAGTGGGGGGCCAACGCTCAACCTGTCCTCAATGGCGCAAAGATGTATCCCTCGCCCCGCGCGGTCTGGATCGCGGCGCTGCCCGCCTCTTCCAGCTTGCGGCGCAGACGGCCGACATGCACATCGACCACATTGGTGCCGGGGTCGAAATGCAGCTTCCAGACGTTTTCCAGCAGTTGCATCCGCGTGACCACCTGCCCGGCATTGCGGGCGAAATAGGTGATCAGATCGAATTCCTTGGGGCTGATCGCTACATGGCTGCGGCGGACATGCAGGGTGCGGGCCTTCAGCCGGATTTCCAGATCGCCAAAGGCCAGCAGGTCATTGTCCTGCCCGTCAACCGTGGCACGGCGCAACAGGGCGCGCAGGCGGGCGCGCAACTCTTCGGGGGCAAAGGGCTTGGGCAGGTAATCATCTGCCCCTTGTTCCAGCCCCTCGACCCTCTGGGCCGCCCGCCCCAGCGCCGACAGCACCAGAATCATCGCCCGGCTGCCCCCGGCGCGGATCGGGGCCATCGCCGTCACCCCGTCACCGCCCGGTAAGGTGCGGTC
>CALRKX020000338.1:0-3697 GCA_943368305.1 Erythrobacter sanguineus | reverse complement strand
TGGCACCGCCGTTTCGGCCAGTGCCATCAGTGGCAGACAGATGACAAGGCAAAGGGCTGCAAGCTGGCGCATGTGACCTCCGATTTTGCCGGGATCGCCGATGCGAACCCGCGCAATTGGTGCCATGCAGGCGCGGTCTAGTGAAGGGTGCTGGAGAAATCCATCATCACGACCTGGTTATCGATGCCATCAATCTCCAGCACCGGCCCCATCGCCTTCATCTTCACGCCAACCCGGTCTGCCCAACGCGGCCATGTAGCGGACAAAAGCGTCAGACAATGGGTCGCCCCAAGCCCGCGCACCGTATCGCCCAATTGCGAGATGAGTTGCGCATGAACCCGGCGGCGGATGGCGGCCGGCACGTCATGGGCGACGAACAGACGAGAGCTTTCCCAGATATGCTCGGCAACCGGGGCCTCGTCATAAAGCAGCGTATCGGGGATCGTATCCAGCAACCCACGCTGCGCATCGCGGATCATATAGCTGTAGATACCGCAGCGCGCCGTTGTGGGCGTAAGGCGGTTGCCAGCCATGACCTTGCCTTCTTCGTCATGCACCACCACCCAGCGACTGGCCGGCGTGTCGTACTGATCGTACTCCATCCCCAAGGCCTCGGGCAGCTTCCACTTGTTGTGCACGATGAAAAGCTCTCGCCGGGCGCGCAGCATGTTGGCGAACAGCTCGCCATGCTGGTGCAGGTTAGCGAACGAGAGCGTGGTTGTCAGCATGGCAGGCTCCTTCGGTGTTGATGGCAGTCACTCCACGCGGGGGTCATCATTACATCAAACGATAGTCTTTGGCCCGTTGAATGGCCTCGGCAGTGGTGCGGGCCATCAAGCGGATGCGGGCCGAGGTAATTCTGGCCTTCAGCGCGCTTTCCGAAATACCCAGCTTGGCAGCAGCAGCAGCAATGCGGTCCCCCCCGGCAATGCAGCGCAGAGCTTCGATCTGGGCCTTGGTCAACTCTTCTGGCGGTTCGGTCATGTCGTGCATGCGCAGGACAATCGCCTCAATGGCAGCGATTTCGTCGTCCGAGAACTCACGATCCGCCCGGCTGAACGACGCAATCGTACGGGACTTGATCGGCCCGCAGGCGATGGTTGCGCCGAACAGCAACCCGTATTTCGCAGCCTCTTTGAACAGGCTGAACGGATCGGGCAGCGACCGGTCACTCCACCGGATGGTTCCCGTGGTTGAGAAGCCCCAGGCAACCATCGGGTCGCGCAAGACATAGCCATTCTCGGTGTAATGGTCCTGCCAAGACTGGTCATAGGTCTGAAACATGAACAACGGTGAGGTGAAGCGGATATGCAGGCCGATGGAATACCCCCCCGGCGCAAAAAGCGTCAGTTGGTGCAGTTCCCGATCAAGCGCAAGCTTCACTGTCATGACGATTTGGATACCTTTACGAATCTAAAGCAACTTTAAATTGCACGGCGCCGTTGTCCATGCACTTTCAGCAGCGATACATTCGAACAGCCATGCAAAACATTGCCAAGCAATAAAAAAAGCCCGCCTAAGGCGGACTTTTCCACAGGCTGTTGCCCGAATTACTCGTCTGCGGCTTCTTCAGCGGCGGTGCGGGCGTGGTCAGCCGCCCCTTTGGCCGAAGGATCGCGGTCAACGAATTCGATGATTGCCATCGGCGCCATGTCGCCATAACGGAAACCGGCCTTCAGGATGCGGATATAACCACCCTGACGGTCCTTGTAGCGCGGCCCCAGAATTTCGAACAGGCGCGCGACGTGCTTGTCTTCCTTGAGCTGCGAATCCGCCTGACGACGGGCATGCAGATCGCCGCGCTTGGCCAGCGTGATCAGCTTTTCAACGATCGGACGCAGTTCCTTGGCCTTGGGCAAGGTGGTCTTGATCTGCTCGTGCTCGATCAGGGCACCGGACATGTTGGCGAACATCGCTTTGCGGTGTTCGTGGGTCCGGTTCAATTTGCGGTAACCATTAGAGTGACGCATGGGTATCTCCTATCGCGTGTTTTGCTTTGTCCGGCAGGACCTAAGATTGGCCCCACTCACCTTGGGCTTGCGCCAGTCGTTCCCCGCACGGGCGGGCATTTGCGGGGGGGCGTTGCGGCCCCCCTTGGTCTTAGAACTGGTCTTCGAAGCGTTTGGCCAGATCTTCGATGTTTTCCGGCGGCCAATCTTCGACTTCCATACCCAGATGCAACCCCATGCCCGACAGCACTTCCTTGATTTCGTTCAAGGACTTGCGGCCAAAGTTCGGCGTGCGCAGCATCTCGGCTTCGGTCTTCTGGATCAGATCGCCGATATAGACGATGTTGTCGTTCTTCAGGCAGTTGGCCGAACGCACCGACAGCTCCAACTCATCAACCTTCTTCAGCAGAAGCGGGTTGAACTCGAGACCCGAGTCGATCTCGCCGGCTTTGGCGGCTTCCGGCTCGTCGAAGTTGACGAAGATCGCCAATTGGTCCTGAAGAATGCGGGCGGCATAGGCCACCGCATCATCAGGGGTCAGCGAGCCATCGGTTTCGATCTTCATCGTCAGCTTGTCATAGTCCAGCACCTGGCCCTCACGGGTGGGCTGCACTTCATAGCTGACCTTCTTGACCGGCGAATAGATCGCGTCGATCGGGATCAGGCCGATGGGGGCATCTTCCGGCCGGTTCTTGTCGGCCGAGACATAGCCCTTGCCGGTCGAAACCGTCAGTTCCATGTACACGTCAGCGCCATCGTCAAGGTGGCAGATCACATGGTCCTTGTTCAGAACCTCGATCCCGTTGGTTTCCGAAATGTCACCAGCGGTCACGACGCCCGGGCCCTTGGCCGAGATCGACAGGCGCTTCGGCCCCTCGACTTCCATCTTGAGCGCGACACCCTTCAGGTTCAGCACGATGTCGGTGACATCTTCACGCACGCCGGCAACGCTGGAAAACTCGTGCAGAACGTTGTCGATCTGCACCGAAGTGATGGCGGCGCCCTGCAACGAGGACAACAGCACCCGACGCAGCGCATTGCCCAGCGTCAGACCAAAGCCGCGTTCCAGCGGTTCGGCTATAACCGTGGCGATGCGGTTCGCATCCGGCCCGGCCTTGACCACCAATTGCGGCGGCTTGATCAGTTCTTGCCAATTCTTGTGGATCATGGACTTCCCTCCATTCCAGTCGCCTGCCCATGTCCGGTAAAAGCAGGAGACGCCCGAGGTTCAGAAATAATCAAGTCGGGCCATGCGACGGCATGGCCCGACCCTGATGAAAGGCGATCAGACGCGGCGGCGCTTCGGCGGGCGGCAGCCGTTGTGCGCCAAGGGCGTCACATCGCGGATCGAGGTGATGTTGAAGCCAACCGCAGCCAGCGCACGCAGCGCCGATTCACGGCCCGAACCCGGGCCCTGCACTTCGACTTCCAGCGTTTTCACGCCATGTTCCTGCGCCTTGCGGCCCGCGTCTTCAGCGGCCATCTGAGCGGCATAAGGCGTCGATTTACGCGACCCCTTGAAGCCCATGGTGCCAGCCGACGACCACGAAATGGCGTTGCCCTGCACGTCAGAGATCAGGATCTTGGTGTTGTTGAACGACGAGTTCACATGCGCCACACCAGCGGCGATGTTCTTGCGTTCTTTTTTCTTGGTGCGGGCGGTTTTGGTATCACGTGCCATGGTTGCGCCCTCTTATTTCTTCTTGCCGGCAATGGCCTTAGCAGGGCCTTTGCGGGTGCGAGCGTTG